>NZ_BAAGPS010000038.1:0-9171 GCF_054783935.1 Streptomyces pseudoechinosporeus | reverse complement strand
GAGCGAAACCATGCCTGACCAGCAAGAATCAAACGATCACGTTCGGTTGAGATACGGCTTCTAAGGTCAACCGGATGGAGACGGGTAGCGGCAGAGTCCAGCCGTCCGACATCGACGCCCTGTGTCGCTTCTACGACACCGGCGATGAGCTGCGCGAGTTCCTCAAGTCCCTTGCCAGACAGGCAAAGACACGCGGCTGGTGGCAGGTGCACGGCTCGAACGCGGTGCCAACGTGGTTCTCCATCTACATCGGTCTGGAGCAGGACGCCTCCACATTCCGCCAGTACCAGTGCGAGGTGCTTCCCGGCCTCATGCAGACCCCGGCGTACGCCCGCGAACTTCACAAGACGGGCGCACACGTACCCGCCAAGGACATCGACCGGGCTGTAAATGTCCGCGTGGAGCGCCAGGCCATGCTGACGGGGCCCCAGGCCCCGGACGCCTGGTTCGTCGTCAACGAAGCTGCCCTCCACAACGTCATCGGAGATCGGCCGTTGATGAGGGAACAGCTCGAACGGGTCCTGGAATCATCGGAGTTGCCGAGCGTCACCGTGCAGGTCCTCCCATTCGACTCCGGCACCTACCCGACCACGGGGTCGTTCACCATGCTCGGCTTCCCCGATCCCGAGGACCCGGACATCGTGTACCGGGACGGCATCACCGACGCCGTCTACCTGGAAGGCGAGCATCATGTGCGTGAGTACACGAGGGCCTTCGACGGGCTGCGGGCAGCGGCGTTGAGCCCGCAGCGTTCCGCCCAACTGATCAAGTCCATCGTGAAGGAATACGCAACATGAACGCTTCAGAGCACACTCCCGACCGCACCTCTCCGTGGTTCAAGTCCTCCTACAGCAACGGCGCGGGGGGCGAATGCGTCGAGTGCGCCCACGGCGTGGACGGTGCCCTCGTGCGGGATTCCAAGAACGCCAGTGGGCCTGTGGTCGCCATCCGTACGGACGCGTGGGAGGCCTTCGTGCGGGCTTTGAGAGCGGCGGAGCACGAGTGCTGACTGCAAGTTGCGGTTACGCCAGCGACCTTCGCACTGCATCAACCAGCGACGTCGCACGCACATCGTCGAGACCACCGATGATGTGGTTCATCGCGTAGCCGAAGGCGATGCCGTGTTCCGGGTCGGCGAAGGCGAGTGAGCCGCCTCGGCCGGTGTGGCCGAAGGAATTCGGCCCGGTCATGGGGTTGGTCTCAGTGGGCAGCATGTATCCGGAGCTGAACCGGCTCGGCATCACCATCACCTGGTCCGTGCCACTGGCTTGCTCCTTGGTCGCCGATGCGAGGGTCTCTGGGGTGAGCAGGCGTACTCCGTCCACCTCTCCGATCAGCGCGGCGTACATCCGAGCCAGTCCGCGTGCCGTGCCGATGCCGTTGGAGGCCGGGAGCTCCGCGGCTTGTACCTCAGGCGAGTTGAAGTCGATCTCGGCCGGGTCGGTGACCTGGAAAGCCCTGTTGCTGAACGAGTTCGGGTCGCGCCAAGCGGCGACCATTTCGCGAAGTTCCTCGGGGATCGACTCTGGGGGCACGGTGGTGAAATCGACCTCGGGCTGCTGGTACGCCATGCGGCTGACTCGGTGGCGTTCGCTCGCGGGCAACCCGATGAAGAAGTCCAGTCCCAGGGGGCCGCCGATCTCGTCGGCGAAGAAGCGGCCCGGCGTACGGCCGGACACTCGGCGGATCACCTCGCCGACAAGCCAGCCCCAGGTCCTGCCGTGATACCCGTGCGCTGTGCCTGGAGTCCACAAGGGACGCTGAGCGGCCAGTGCGGCCACCATCGGCTGCCAGGTCAACGCCTCGGCCAGCGGCACCGGTTGGTCCAGGGCGACCAGGCTGGCCTGGTGGGACAACAGCCAGCGCACCGGGATCTCTGCCTTGCCGTTCGCGGCGAACTCTGGCCAGTACTCGGCCACCGGGGCGTCCAGGTCCAGCGCGCCGCGCTCGGCCAGCAGGTGCGCCGCGGTCGCGGTCGCCCCCTTGGTCGCCGAGTAGACCAGTTGCAGAGTGTCCCGCGCCCACGGACGATCCGTGTCAGGGTCGGCGATCCCTCCCCACAGGTCCACCACCGGCCGACCATCCCGATACACGCACACCGCGGCGCCAATGTCCCCATGCCGGGCGAAGTTCGCTGTGAACGCCTCACGCACCGGCTCGAACCCGGCCTCGACCTCACCGTCGATCGTCGTCATGCCGACCATCCTGGCATTTTGGCCGCCTGCTCCGAGGGGGCAGGCCCACTCTCGGCGCACAGGGCAGTACCAATCAGGCCGCGACGCGCAGCGCCTGAAGACGTTCGCGGAACTCACGGACGGCCGGAACGGACTTGTGCGATTCGAGTTGCTCGGAGAACTCCGTCAGTCGGTCCAATGCCCGCACGGAGCTGACTTTGTCTTCGAGGAGCTCGGCGCCGCAGGTCGCGGCGTCGAGGGCTCCGTCAAGGTCGTTACCGGCGAGGCGGGCTTCGGCGAGACGGCTGGACCGTACGGCCTTGTCCCGAGGCGTGGCTTTCTTGACGGAGATCTCCAGTGAACTCGTCGCGCGCTCCACGTGGCCGGAGCGCAACAGGACCTTGCCCTCGGTCGACTTCAGTTGCGCCTCGCCGAACCAGTCGAGCCAGTCCGGGTTTTCCTCCACCGTGTGGCGGTCCCAGAGGGAAGCGGCGCGGTTGAGTGCCGTACCGGCTCTCTGGTGATCTCCGTCGCGGGACAGCGCTTCGGCCTTGTGCAGGTAGAGGAAGGACTGAGTGTAGGGCGACAGCGTTCGAGGAGCGTTGTCGATGGCGGTCGAGATGAGATCGACCCGCTCGGCGGTCCGTCCGGCCTCGGAGACGTGGACTCCCATCTCCGCCAGGACGAACGCCCCGAAGGCGTCGTCTCCGGCGGTGCGGGCGCTGCGCATGGCCCCGACGTAGTACCGCTGTCCTGCGGACCGCAGCCCTGCGTCGTATGCCATCCAGCCGGTCAGATGCGACACCCGGGCCGCCAGTGCGTACAGGCGGATGCGGATCTTGTCCGTATAGCGGCCGGCGTTCAGGAGACCAGTGATCAGGGTGAGATCGCCGCGAGCCTGCTCCAGGAGCCTGGCGCCCCCGAGTTGGTCGTCGAGCGTGCGGAGCGTGCCGATGCGCTGTTCGATCGTCGCGACCATGGTGTCGGTGACTCGATCTCCGTTGAGCGCTGAGGCAAAGGCAGAGGGTGCCTCGGCCCAGCTCGCCGCAAGTCCCGTCAGCGCGGCGCCGGTGATGGTGAGAAATCCCCGGCGGTCCATGCGGCCGCTCGCAACCAGATCAGCCAGAGCCTCGACGGTACCGGCCTCGGTCCAGGGAGCGGTGAGTCCAGTGACTTCCCACACAGGGAGCCAGCGCGGCCACCCTTCCGCCTGAACCTGTTCGTACGGAACGCGCAGGAGGTCGGCGAGGACGCGCTGGGCGTCGGCGTCCGGCTCCTGGCCCTGCTCCCACTTCCACACGGTTGTCCGGTTGGTGGCCAGGGGGATGCCGAGCGACTTCCCCCGCGCCTGCATGAGCCTCGCGAGTTCGGCCTTCCCCCATCCGCTTGACTGGCGGACGAACGTCAGTGGGTGCATTGCTAACGCCTCACCAGTCACGTCAGGCCTCCCGTCAACTCCGTTCGGTGATGGGGAGATTACCCACGCTGACGTGCACATGAGCGCCCTCGGCGTCGGGAGAAACCCCCCAGAAACGTTCCTGGCTTGTACGTCATAGCCCTTGACTGAGTGTCAGCCACTCCAGAACAGCGCGCAGAACAGCCACGAAACCGCGGCCTCCGTGCCGCGTTGCTGACTGCCGCCCTCATCTATCTCCGCGAGCTCGGGGGCGGTCCTTGTCCTCTCGCCGGAGACCGGCGGAGGAGCCCGAAGAGGAAGGAGCACGACGTGGCAGAGCCCATGACGCCGCCCACGGTCCGGGGTGACCTTCTCGTGGCGGTGGAAGAGCTGACCACCGTCCACGACCGGTACGACAGCCTCCGGTCCGACAACCAGGGAAGTTCCGGCGATGCGCCGTGGCCGGGAGGTGACGGCAACCTGAGCGACACCGAGTAGCACCAAGGCAGCGGGGTCCGGGCGGTCCGCCGTTCTGGCTCCGCTGCGTCAGCGTCACGTGGTCCAACTCACGAGGAGGCAGGGATGGAACACCGGTTGATCAGCGCCATCGAGACGGCGCTGGGATGGAGCGGAGCGGCAGAGTTGGGCAAGGACTTCGTGCGGGGCAGCGTGAATGATCCCGACCTCGTCTCCCGCGTCCTGACCCCGAATCGCCTGCTCGACATCGCGATGCGAAGGAGTCTGAACCGCCCGCAGTTCCGCTGCTTTCAAGAGGGCGTGGAAGTGCACCCGGCCGTCTACTACACCGACAGCGTCAGCCCTCGGGGCCAAAGCATCCCCATGGCCAACATGCGCAGCCTGGGCAGGCTGCTGCGGGAGGGCACGACGCTCATCCTCGACCAGCTCAACGTCTTCGATCCGACGATGGAAGTCGCGTGCCGGGCCTTGCAGTGGTGGTCACGCGAGCGGGTCCAGGTCAACGCGTACCTGACGACGAACGACGCCGCCGGCTTCCCGCTGCACTGGGACGACCACGATGTCGTGATCGTCCAGTTGGCCGGCGAGAAGGAGTGGGAGGTACGTGGAGCCTCCCGCAAGGTCCCCATGTACCGAGACTCGGACCCCAACGAAGGCCCGAGCGAAGAGATCATCTGGTCCGGTGTGATGAAGACCGGCGACGTCATGCACATCCCACGGGGGCACTGGCACCAGGCGACCCGGACCAGCAGCGGCTCGGGCAAGAGTCTTCACGTGACGTTCGGGATCACAAAGCGCACAGGGGCGAGCTGGCTTGCGTGGCTGGCGGACTGGTGCCGCGAGCACGAGACATTCCGGCACGACCTGGACCGCTGGCACGGTACGGAGAGCGAGGCCCTGGTCGAGGCCGCCGCCCGGCTGATCGAGGAGCGCCCGCCAGCCGACTTCCTGGCCGCATACGAGCACGAGACGACGCTCCCCCGACATGTACCGTTCCTCGACATCCTGGGACCGCTCGACGCCGTGGTGTGCACGACCCATTTCCCTCCCCAGATCCGGGAGAACGGCGAGACCGTCGACGTCGTCGCTTCGGGGAAGAAGCTCACGCTCACAGCCAAGGCCATGCCCGCGCTGCGTCTGCTGCTGAGCGGCAAGCCCGTCCCGCTGGACCAAGCGGCTGCCGTCGTCGGTGCCGAGGTGGTAGAGGTGGCCGAGATCTTGCTGGAGGAGGATATGTGCGCCGCGCTGACGCCCGAGTTGTCCTCGGGCTACACCGGTCTCGTCACGAGCGCCGTCTCCTGACTGGCGCGCTGGACCTCGGCGTCACCGCGATCGACACCAGCACCAACTACCTGGGGTTCCGTTCGCATCAGACCTTGGCGCACATGGCCAACGATCTACTGCCGAAGTTCACGCTCTCAACGAAGGTGGGCTATTTCCCAGGGCCCAACAGGGTGGAGCACTCACTCAACCCCGTTCGGCTGTGCGACGCCGTAAGGCAAGCAGCACGGGACCTCAGACGGGAGCCGGACCTGGTGTTTCTACACAACCCGGAACACTCGCTCCGAGAGGCCGCACCTCACAACCGGGAGACACTGGCCCAGGCATGCGCCGCCCTCAACGATGCCAGTGCGAAAGGGCTGTGCGGGTCGTGGGGCATCGCGTCCTGGGACCCGTCACCGCTGCCCAGCCTGATCGACGCGACCATCCCAAGGCCGTCAGTGCTGATGGTCCGTGCCGGCCTGATGGTTGGCGTCCGAGCGCTCGACGCAGCAGATGCGCTGGTCGCGACATGGGACCTGGGAGACAGCATGGTGTGGGGCATGAGCCCCTTCGGAGGCAGCACCCGCGCACCGGTGTGGGACAGGATCGACACCCGGGTCTTCCTCCGAGACGGCGGCTGGCTGTCGCGCATCCAAGCGGCCTTCCGGGCCGCCTACCGACTGCCCGAGGTCGGCACTGTTGCTGTGGGCACTGATGAACCTGCCCACCTAAAGCAGCTGATGGATGCCCTGTCCGACGAGGTCGACGAACAGGTCATTCAGCAGTACCGGAGCCTCCTCAGAGGCCAGTTGGACAGTCAGTCCGCCTGAAGCTCCACCACAACCTGCTCCGCCATCCGGCGCGCCGGTTCCAGTCGAGGATCTTCAGGGTGGGCTTCCGGCCCAAGGATCTTCGAGCACACGAACAGCGTCATCAGCTTGCCGTCCCGGCTCGCGAAGTCACGGCGCCGCTCTTGCCGTACGCGATCGGCCAAGGCTGGGACGGCGAGGGAGCTTGCCCACAGTGAAGCCGAGTCCAGCCCTTGCGGCGCACGCCCCCAGTCCTCCCAGTCGAAGAGGCAGAACTTCGGAGCGGTCATGTTGGCCCAGTTCAGGTCCGCGTGGGCAGGAATCCACCGCTCAACGGTTATGTCGAAGTCTCCGGAGAACAAGCTGCGGATGGACTCGGTGACCACGGCCTGCGTGATGGTGACGGTGTCCGGCGTAGCGACGCGCCATGCGTCTTGAGCCGCGAGCGCGTCCAGCGAAACGTTGAACGCTCGCCACCAGTCGTCCGGCAGTGTCGGGGCTTCGCTCAGCACGGCCGTGCCGATCGGCGTCCCCGGAAGGAGGTCGGTCTCGTCGGCCCGCCACATCACGGGCTGATCAGTGTCTCGCCAGACCACACATCCGTGCCATGCGGGCTGAGCGATGCCCTCCAGACGCGAGGCGCACTCAGTGCCGTTCCAGCCCTGTACGCCGATCTTGTCGAGCCCCCGCCGCTCGATGCGTACCCAGGTATCGCGATTTGTTCGCGCGCCCACCGAGCGGCGTTTGCGGACTACCGTGTCCCGGTCCAAGCGGACTTGAAACGACTGCTCCACACGATCGAGAACGGCGTCAATCGGTTCAACTCGCAAGTCGTCGGATCGAGTTACAGAGGCCGAGAGCGTCATACGGGGACCGTATCAACTGCCAACCAAAAGGGAGCTCCTGTGAGCCTTGATCTGCGGCACTACACCGACTGAACCGCCCCTGCGGGCGAGACGTGCCCGGCCTGCTTGAAATCGATCAAGAAACTGGAGCAGGTCCGGCGAGGCGTCCTCGACCGTACGTCCGGGTCTCCCGTGGTGGTGTACCGCCACCTCACGTGCCCGAAGGGGGAGGGGTGACCCGCACCGTATTCCGCTACATCCAGCACAGCATCCGGCACGAGCCCGAGAGCGGCGTCACTTTCGAGGTGTTCTGCACGGAGCCCGGCTGCGGCGAGGACTCCGGCGCCCAGGAGGAACAGCTGACGGCCGGGGACTGGGCGCTGAGACACACCGGCCGCACCGGTCATGACCTGTTCCGCCGCGTCGTCACCGACCACGCCCGCGTGACCCGCGAGGAATGACACCTCCCCCCGTCCGGCGATCTCCCGTATCTCCCGCAAGCCGGAGAGGAATTGTCAAGACCTGTGGATCGGGTAGGTGTCGTGCCGCCGTGGGGGCGGCGGGTGTTCGACGAGTTGGCCGTTGACGAACGTCGCGCGCATCGGGCTACGCCCCACGGCGATGACCGGGTGGCACCTTCCAGACCGCGGCCCGCGCTACCTGGGAGGAAGAGCGTCTATTTCACGCTCCCAATGTTCGTTAAACACCTCGTTGATTCGGGTGCCCATCTCTACGAGTTCCCACCCCTTCACCTTCACGATAAGGAGCTTGAAGCCAAGACTAGGGCCTTCGAGGACAATCCACGGCTCAATCTCGCGGCACCAACCATCACCGAAGCAACGGCCCAACTCTTCGAGTGACAGGCGCATGACCCGCTGAGACAGTCCGTCTACGAACTCCTCCGAACACCTTCGCTTGTGCCTCGGACTGGGCAGGAGAAGCGTCACATCACTTTCGTGTGCACTGTGTGACATCGGGCTCCCTTCCGCGTCAAGGTCGTCGGCGCGCCGAAGCTTGCGAACAAATCTTCTCAGAACCACGTGAGCACTCTTCCTCATGACAGTAGGGACCGGTCCCGAACCTGGTGGGACAACAGCCAGCGCACCGGGATCTCTGTCTTGCCTTTCGCGGCGAACTCCGGCCAGTACTCGGCCACCGGGGCGTCCAGGTCCAGCGCGCCGCGCTCGGCCAGCAGGTGCGCCGCGGTCGCGGTTGCCCCCTTGGTCGCCGAGTAGACCAGTTGCAGAGTGTCCCGCACCCACGGACGATCCGTGTCAGGGTCGGCGATGCCACCCCAGAGGTCCACCACCGGCCGGCCGGCCATCCCGGTACACGCACACCGCCGCGCCGATGTCCCCACGCCGGGCGAAGTTCGCCGCGAACGCCTCGCGCACCGGCTCGAACCCGGCCTCGACCTCACCGTCGATCGTCGTCATGCCGACCATCCTGGCATTCTGTCTGCCGGGCTCCGAGAGGGCGGGCTCGGCGCACAGTTGGTACCAATCAGGCGGTGACGCGCAGCGCCTGAAGACGCTCACGTAACTCACGGACTGAGGGTCAGCTGTCCCCGCCACCGCAGTCATAGTTCTCCACGGCGTCGAAGGCGGGACGGTTGCGCTCGCCGTACACCGGATCCAGGACATCATTCGCGTTGGCGCCCGATTTCAAATTGCTCACCGAGGTATCGATCGCCTTGAGCACCGTACGGAACTCTTCGGCGATGTCCGGCGGCGCGCTCGCCTGCATCGGCTCACCGGTGTCGGCGATCAAGGCGGCCTTCCTCCGCAGCTCTTTGAAGTCCAGCGGCTCCCCTTCAATCGCCGCACCCACTTCGGCGCTGTAGGCAATGACGCCAGCCTGGAAGAGCGACAGATTAAGGCAGAAGGGCGAGGTTGGCGTGGCGCTCGGGCGTGCGGTCGATGGGCTGGACGAGGCCGGGACCGATGCCGGTGGCGCAGCGTCCGGGGAACTGGAGCAGCCCGCCGTCATCAGCGCGGCGGCCATCGCGAGGATCCATCTGCGTGGGGCGGTCATGGGCGGAGAGTAGGCGACGGAGTCCGGGAGGGGTCCCAGCAGACAAACGTCATGCTTCATGAGTGGCTGGCGACGAGTCTCTTGTCTGGCATCGCAGGTATTACTCAAACCTCAGAAGCCGTATCTCAACCGAACGTGATCGTTTGATTCTTGCTGGTCAGGCATGGTTTCGC
>NZ_BAAGPS010000037.1:0-1130 GCF_054783935.1 Streptomyces pseudoechinosporeus | reverse complement strand
CACCCCGGCGGGAAACCTGTTCGACCCACGCGTTCCATGATCGGTTGAGATACGGCTTCTTAGAGCCGCTCCAGTCCAGCGCCGCACCGACCTGGGCGCAGGTCAGGGCATTCGCCTCGCGCAGCTTCTTCAGCTCGATCGAGAGGCGACGACGGCGTGCCGTCGGTGAACCTGCCATCCCCAAACACCCTTCTCGTAACCGGGGTTCAGTCTCGGTGCCAAGGGGGGTGCTTGCCAATCACTCAATAGTGGGAATCCCGCCGTGCACATTGCACGACGGGATGCGCCGCCCTCATTCTTACGAGCATCGCCACTCTGCGTGTGGCGTGGATAACTCCGTGAGAGGGGCGAGTGTGATCCAGACAATGTGCATGCCGCGAAAGCCGTGGGACCTCTACTTCACGGCTGAGCCCGAGGAAGTGGCCGCCCTGCGCCGGATCATGCGGCTGCACTTGGGGACTTGGGGCCTGCACGAGATCGTCGACAGCGCCCAACTCTGCGTCAGCGAACTCGTCGCCAACGTCATCACGCACGTCGGCCTCGGCACTCCGACCACGCTCGCGGTGTCGATGAGCGGTACGCACCTGCGTATCGAGGTCCACGACCCCGATACGCGCGCGTTGCCCACCCTCGTCCACGCGGGCTCCGACTCCGAGGGCGGACGAGGCATGGCCCTCGTCGACGCCATCGCCGACCGCTGGGGTGTCCAGCTCCATGGCGATCGGAAGGTGACCTGGTGCGAGCTGGCGACTGGGCTGTCGTCTCCTCAGGGGCATTGCGGTGGTGCGCGCGTGACGAGAGCCGAGGCCATGCTCGGGCTCTACGGCGCCGCCCGACTCCCGCGCACGGCAGCTCCGAGCACGTTGAGCGTAGCCGTTGCGGAGGAGGCCGCAATCGATGTGATCGCGGACCTCCTTCACTGGTTGCGGGTGCATGGTTGCGATGCGGACGAAGCACTTGATCGCGCCCAGACCCACTTCGAGGCAGAGGTCGCCGAAGGCGAGGGGTCTCCGGCTTGGCCGGGCCCTCTTGAGCGTTCCGCTTGAGCGCCCGATGGGTGGCGCGGTCTCAGAAGCCGTATCTCAACCGAACGTGATCGTTTGATTCTTGCTGGTCAGGCATGGTTTCGC
>NZ_BAAGPS010000036.1:0-12621 GCF_054783935.1 Streptomyces pseudoechinosporeus | reverse complement strand
GCCAGTCCCGCAGTCCGCCTGAAACAAGATCACCGGACTCTACGAAACTCGGGGCAGCTCACTTCTGCTGCATCGCCGCCACCCGCCGACGAGCCCGCTCCAGCCTTCGCCACCGCCGTGACCTGCACCGACCCGAACAGAACACCGCTGCCGCCGACTTCATCGGAGGCAGCGGAACCCCACACTCCCGGCAATACCTTCGAATCACCCCACCAGTGGCCATGACCACCAGCATCCCGACGGCCTGGCCGCACGGCCAGGGATGTCAAGCAGTCACTGAGAGGGCGGTAAGTGACGTGCTGCCCGTTCCGCGCTTGCAGCTGGGGCTGTCGGGCTGGTGGTGGCCTCTCCGGGTGGCTATGGCCGTGGCTGGGTGAACAACCCCTGCTCGGTCTCGATCAGGATCCCGCGTTCGACCAGCCGCTTGAGCTTCAGCCGGACGTTGTTGACGTTGCTGGGCGCGATCTCCAGATCCATCGCCTCGCAGACCGCCCGTGCCCGCAGCGGGGCGTCGGCCGCGGCGAACACCGCCATGATCTGCCGGTAGGCCGGATGGTCCGGCAGCTTCGCGGCCGGCGGCGTCGGCGGGGACGGATCAGGCAGCGCCAGCAGGGTCTTGCGGGTGATGCGGACCTCCTCGGCGACCCGGTCGAACTCCTCCAATTGCGCGGTGAGTTCCGCGATGCGTCCCCGCGTGGCCTCGGCCTGCGCGGCGATCTCGCGCTCTTGCTCCTCCAGGTGCGCCAGCACCGCTCCCAAGGTCAGCTTGCTGCCGCTCATGCGCCGCGCCAGGTAGGGGTGGAGGTCGCGGTGAGCATCCGGGCCATCCGATCGCTTATGGCCCAGTACACCCTCGACTCGGCGGAGGCGGGCCAGTGCTCGTAGTCCCGTACCAGCCTGCGGTGCAGCATCATGATCCCGTTCACCTGCTCCACCACCCACCTCTTGGGCTGCGGGACGAACCCGCTGGTTGCCGGGTTGCGCTCGACGACTTCGACGTCGATGCCCACCTTCTGGCCGTGGTCGATGACGGCGGTTTTGAACCCCTGGTCCACCAGGGCCTTGTGCACCGTGTCGGTGTCGGCGGCGACCTTGTCCAGCAGGGCAATGCCGGCGGCGTTGTCGTGCGCGGACGCGGCCAGCACCACCACCGCGATCACCAGACCGAGAACATCAACTGCCAGGCCGCGCTTGCGGCCTGGGACTTTTTTTGCCGCGTCTCTTCCGGTGGTGTCGGCGGGCACCCCGACGGCCGCGTGCAGGCTCTGGGTGTCGAGCACCACCAGGCTCGGGTCGGCCTTGCGCCCCCGGCCCTCGCGGACCTGCCAACGCAGCAGGTCGTGGATGGTCTGGTCGGTGCCGTCGTCGCGCCACTTGTAGAAGTAGTACTTCACCGCGCCGACCGGGGGCAGGTCGTGGGGGAGGTAGTCCCACTGGCAGCCGGTACGGGACTGGTAGAGCAGGGCGTTGACGATCTCCCGCATCTCGTAGGCGCCCTGGTGGCCGCTGACGGAGGGATGCTGAGCCTTCCAGGAGGCGATGACGGGCTCGATCAGGGCCCACCGCTCGTCGGATAAGTCGCTCTTGTAGGGCTGGCGGTCGCTCACGAAGAACACTCCAGCACGACAGGACTCCCCGATCAGTCCCGATACGCCTGTGCCACACCTTCCAGCGACAACAAACGCGGCATCACGTCACATACCGCCCTCTGAAGGCTCGGCTTGGCACCGATTTTGAGTGCGACTCATGTGCCGTTACAAGGGGCTCATTCAATTTCTTCGGGCGGACAGATCAGCTCGAGGAAGCGGGTGAGGGGTTCGATGATGTCGAGGCGTGGGTTCAGCAGCCACTGCAACTGGAGGCCGTTGAGGACGGCCTGGAAGAGGACTGCCGTACTGTCCGGATCCAGGTCGTTCCGAAGCCCTTCCCGATCAGCGATTTTTCGCATGCCACCGGCGACACGGGTGCGTCCACGGTCGTAGCGCTCGACGAAGTAGGCGTGCGCCGGGTGGTCCGAGCGGGAGGCCGCGACGGCGAGCTCGAGCCACAACCGCATCAATTCAGGTGCCTTCTGATGGTGTTGTAGGAGGCCTGCGAGGTACGGCGCCAGCGAGGCGGTGCCTTTGACCTTGGCCAGACCCTCGGTCCACTCCTCGGCGTCACGTTGGGCGAGCACCGCGGTGAGCAGTTCTTCCTTGCTGTGGAAGTGGTGCAGGAGTCCTGCGTGGGTGATGCCGACGCGATCGGCGATGTCCCGCAGGGAAGCGCCGGCGTAGCCGCGCTCGGCGAAGCTGTCGCGAGCTGCTCGAATGATCTCCGCCCGCCGGGCCGCCGTCTTCGCGTACGGCCCCCGTGCCTTGGCCTCGTCCACGGTGCCTTCGCCCTCCTCGGAAAACGGCTATCAAGAGTCACCACACGGTGAAATCTACCGTTCAGCAGCAAGGGCCAACGCGCCCTCTTCGTCCGGATCGGCCCTCGAAGAGCACCCTCTCGTCCATCCGTGAATGAGCGCGAACTCGCTTGCGAAGGGCGCTGGGTGGAGCCGTTGCCTGCGCGCGGCCACGTCTTGGCCGGTTGGCGGTCGTGAGGCCCATCGCTGGGTGACGCCACGCGGGCCGCGGCGCAGCGGCGCGCAACTCTCGAGCCTGAAATGTTCAAACGAAGTCCGTCAGAGGGCTGGTGCAAGGCCCGAATCAAAACTTACCATCCGGAAGGTATTGGCGGAGCGGCTGTGGCCGGTGAGACAGCGTGGGCTGTGACTGCGGTTCGGCTCAGTGGTGGGTCAAGGCGGCATGCGTCGTGACGGCATGCGTGTTCGGGTTGGCTGCTCGATTGACCGGGCGGGCACGCCGGACGTTCCAGGCACGGACTCCGAAACGTGAAGGGACGAGATTCGTGACGAGAATCCGTAGTGATCTGACCCGCCGCATGGTTCCCATGCTGGTGACGGCGTCGCTGCTCCTGGTGGCCACGGCCACCGCGCCTGCGACGGCGCAGACGGCCGAGCCCGGTCCGCAGCAGCGCAGCGGAACGCTCCCCGATGGCACCGCGTACGCGATCCACATTCCGGCAAACTGGAACGGCACAGTCGTCAACGACCTCGACGCCGTCGTCAATCTTGCTCATGCGACGCCGCGCGCCCAGTTCTTCCTTGACCACGGCTACGCCTACGCGGGCACGGACCGTCGTCCTGACCGCACCTATCACTTCGATCCGCGCGCGGAGCGCGACGAACAGGCCCAGGTGCTCGACATCTTCACGGCGGAGTTCGGCACGCCGCGACATGCCATCCAGTTCGGCTGCTCCGGAGGGGGCGGGGTGGCACTCGGTGTGGCCGAGTCCTACCCGGACAAGGTCGATGCGGCCATCTCCATGAACGGGGCCGACGGCATCGTGATGTCGAACCAGCGTCTGGATCTGCTGTTCGCGCTCAAGGCCCTGCTCGCCCCCGACAGTGGCCTGCCTGTCGTCGGCATCAGCTACCAGGACCGCGAGAAGGCCGCGAAAGCGTGGGGTGGCGTTCTGGCAGCCGCCCAGGAAACGGGCGTTGGCCGGGCCCGGATCGCCCTGGCCGGCGCGCTCGCGCAAGTGCCCGCCTGGGGTGGCGCGTTCGCGCCGTACCCGGAGGAGCCCGATACGCAGGACAGAGATGCCGTGCAGCAGATGATGATCAGGTCGGTGGTCGACAGTGCCGTCTATGCCGCGGGAATCCGCTACCTCTACGACAACCCGGCGGGCGTGATGTCCTGGAACACCGGAATCGACTACCGGCGCTTCTACGCCCACGCCGACGCGGCACAGAAGAAGACCGTCCGCGAGCTGTACGCGAAGGCGGGAGCACACACCGAGCCGGCAGTGCGGGCAGATCTCAGTCGCGTCAACGCCTCCCCGCGGATCCAGGGCCCGGCGAGCGCCGTGAGCTACTGGAAGGAACGGGCCTTGACCGGGAATCCCCGGGTTCCCCTGCTGCAGCTCACGACCGTCGGGGACTCCACCCGGTCGTCCGCGATGATGGCCGCGTACGCGCAAGGGGTGCGGGCGAACGGCAAGTCCCGCCTGTACCGTCAGGCGCTGATCGACTCGCCCGGGCACTGCACGTTCAACGTGCCCGAGCTGGCGGCGGCCCTGGAGACGGTGATGCGCCGCCTGGAGACAGGCCGGTGGGGCGGCAGTACCCTCCCCGAGGTGCTGAACACCGTCGGCCGGGGCTTCGGGCTCGGCGAGCCGCGCTTCATCAGCACCAAGGGCCTCCCCGCCAAGAGCAACCGCGCGTTCTTCCCGTCCAGCGGGCCTGGGGGCCGCCAGTGAGGGGGTGCGGAGACCGTCCGCTCGCAGGGGAGTCGGACGAGACCCGCCTGCAGAAGGCAGCGACGCGTAGGGGCGGACGACGAGCCCGCCCGCCTAGAAGGGCCACGGCGGAGGCGAAGCAGCAAGGCGCTGGTTGCGCCTTCGCGCCTGAACATGCCGCCGACGGCATCTGCGTTGGCGACAGCCAACAGACCCCCGTCACGTGACCAGTGAGGACACCGACACCCGCCACACCGACCCCGAGGCTCGCCGGTGCGGGGAGCGGCGGCGACGCGACCGGCCACGACGGCGATCAGCTCAAGGCCGACGCTTCCGTGTTGCAGACATCCTGCTTCAGGAAGCAGCTGCTTCGCCAAGGGCACCCGCGACAGTGGCGACCACTCCGTCAGTCGATGTTCAGCGGCGGACACGGAACGAACCGTCACACTCTCCGCGATCGGCGAAGGCCTTCTTTCAAGGAAGGTGCACTTCATCCATGGCTCGAAAGGGGCAGGACGCATGACGAATCCGACGCGGGCAGGCCGACGGGCCAGATGGCGACGTGCGTGGCGGAGCGGACTGTTCGTCGTGGCCGTGACCTCCAGCAGCGTTGTCTGGCCGTCCGCCGTGGCTGCCGAGCCGGCGCCGCAGAACGCCGGTACCGCCACCGGCGGCTTACGGCCGGCCTCGACCGGGCTCCCGCCCGCTCCCAGGCCCGAGCCGATCTCGGTCAGGGAGCTGCCGCTGCCCCCGGTCGCGCCGAGCACTGAAGTCGGCTCGTGCACCAGCGAGATCAACCCCGGCAGGACGGGATGCATCGACCGTTCCGACGGGTTCCAGGCCGGAGGGTTCCTGCCGGACGGCCGCCACATCGTCGCGTCGGTTCGCTTCACCGGGGCACCGGCAGCGCCTGACCCGGCGAGCATCTACACGGGTTCGCAGCTGATCACCCTCAAGACCGACGGCACCAGGTTCCCGGGCGGCGACCCGTGGAAGTGCCTCACCTGCGGGGTGCCCGCCGAGAACGCCGTCGGCCGCAGCGAGGCGCTCGACTACCCCCAGCCGTTCTCCGACGGCAAGCGGGTGCTGGCCGGCACCGACATCATCGACTGCGGGCGTCACAACCTGACGTCCAGGGCCTGCACGCCGGAGCGCGTGCGCATCTACCCGATCCGCTGGAACGTGACCGCCGACGGATCCGGCGCGGGCGGCCCAATGCGTGAGCTGCGTCTGCACCCGGACAACATCCACCTGGGCTTCAACAGCTTCACCGCCTCCAACGGCAAGCTGGGCCAGTTCGCCTACATCGGGCGGCTGAAGTTCAACTCCTCGCCCACGGCGGGCACACCGCTCGCGCCGCGCTACGACCTGACCGACGTCACCCGGCTGTTCGATCCGACGCCGGAGAAGCAGCCGGTCCACGTGGACCTGGATCATCCCGGTCGACTGAAGGTCAACGCCGGCGCTGTCTCGGTCGGTGAGCTGCGTGGCTTCAGCAAGGATGGCACCGAGGTCACGTACGTCGGCTATCCGGCCGAGTCCTCCAACATCGATGTCTTCGCCGCGAACCTGAAGACCGGCAAGGTGCGCCGTCTCACCAGCAATCCCGAGTACGTGGACCCGGTGGATCTCTCACCGGACGGCAATTGGACGGTCGTTATGGACACCCGCGGCTCCGGCCGTCAGATGTTCATGGCGGGCATGCGGGGCATTCCGCCGGTCACCGACCTGGTCTCCTCCAGCGCCGCCTCCTCAACCCGCAACAACGGGCAGCGCCGGTTCTTCCAGCCCTACCTCATCGACCGCTCCGGCGACCGCAGCTCCTACCAGGGCCAGCAGATCAACGCGGGCGGGGATGGCAGCCCCGGGAGCGTCAACGACCCGTACTGGAACGGCAGGGCCGATCCCCAGTGGTCGCCCGACGGCACCAGCATCGTCTACTGGCAGGCGTTCACCGTCCCGCCCGCCTGTGGCGGACACAACCCGCTGCCGTGCCGGCCCTCCACGGCACCCGACGGCCGCACCTATCGCGTCATGATCGCCGACCTCACCAGCCGCAAGCCGGCTCCGGCACGCCACGTCACCACCATTCCCGACCGTATGGCCTGGGGCACCCCGTACGTGCCCGGCAGCCCGATCCCGGTCCGGCCACACCCGCCGCAGGGCACCTACACCCTGCACGGCAAGAGGTCCGGCTCCGCAACAGTCAAGATCACCGAGAACGCCGACCGGACCGCCGTGAAGACCGTCGAGGTCCGCTACACCCGCTACTCCGACGACGGCATCCACACGCTGAACGGCACCGAAAGCGTGACCACACAGAACCCCACCCTGACCACCAACAAGGTCGACTGGTACTCCGACCTCGTCCAGACCGGCCGCACCACCGCCACCAAGAAGACCAGCCCCGACGGATTCCGCCTGACCATCGACGTACTGACCAACATCTTCCAGGCCACCGGCACACTGACCACCACCATCAACGGCCACGTCTACGAGCAGCCGAAGAACGGCACCTGAACCTGGCGGGTCGGTCCAGCCCATCGAGGAGGCAGCCGGATGTCACGGCCCCTCAGCCCGGCCTGGGGGCATCCGCTGCGCCGGGCTGGGCGGGCCGGGCTGAGGGGCCCGGCGTCGCAGCGACGTCGCGAACGGCGGCGATTTCGTGGCCGGAGGTGCAGGTGATGACCGCGTGGACCGGTGCTCCGCAGTCGCGATGGATCAGCGTGACCGTGGGTCCAGGCGCGTCGACAAGCCAGCGTTCGGCCCAGGCGTTGAGAGCAACCAAGGTGGGAGCGAGGCTGCGTCCCTTGTCGGTGAGCCGGTACTCGTCCCGCTCGCGTGCACCGGGCTCGCGGTAGGGCCGCTTCTCGAGCACGCCAACGGCCACGAGGTCACGCAATCGCGCCGAGAGAACGGTCCGGCTCAGTTCGCACCGACGCTGGAAGTCCTCGAAACGCCGGGTGCCGTAGAAGGCTTCCTTCATGATCTTGCCGGCCGCGCGGGGGTTCAGGACTTCCAGGGCGAGGGCGATCGAATCAGGCTCGATGTCCCAGGAGTCACGACTCCACTGAGTTGGATCGTCCGGCCGGCCCGGTCCTTCTGATGCGTCAGCCACGTCCCTCTCCCCAGGTCGGGCCTGCCCAACAGGCCCCTCACACACCTGCACTTTACACTCACCCCGAGCCTGAGTACGGTTATGCGGACTCAGCTCAGGAGAGGGGCGCGCATGAGCGTCGGACAGAGTTACCACCGGAGCAAGGCCGGTACGTCATGGGACGCGATCGTCATCGGGTCCGGGATCGGCGGCCTCACCACCGCGGGCTTCCTCGCCCAGGCAGGACAACGGGTACTGGTCCTGGAGCGGCATTCGACCGCCGGCGGAGCCACGCAGACCTTCCGCCGGGCCGGGTACGAATGGGACGCCGGACTGCACTACATCGGCGAGGTACATCGTCCCAACAGCGGGCTGCGCCAGATCTTCGACCACATCACCGGCGGCAAGCTGGAGTGGGCCCGGATGCCCGACGTCTACAACCGGATCGTCGTCGGCGACCGCGAGTACGAGTACCCCTCGGGTGCCGAGCGGTTCAAGGAGCGCATGACCCGGTACTTCCCGGACGACGCCGAGGCGATTAGCCGCTATGTGGACATGGTCTTCTCGGCCAACCGGTCAGCCAAGAACTTTTTCGCGCAGCACAGCCTGCCGCAGCCCGCCGCCGACGAGCTCTACGAGGCGATGTGCGCATCGTTTCGCGCCTTCTCCGACCGCACGGCGACGGAAGTAGTCTCCGAACTCACCGACAACGAGGAGCTCAAGAGCGTCCTGTGCGGTCACTACGGTGACTACTCACTGACCCCAGGGCGCGCCTCGTTCGGCATGCACGCCATGCTCATCCGGCACTACATCGACGGCGCCAACTTCCCGGTCGGTGGATCGGGCCGCATGACCGAGACGATCACTGAGGTGATCCGGGACGCAGGCGGGGAAGTCCTCATCGCCGCCGAAGTCGGCTCTGTACTGCTCGACGACGAGGGACGAGCCGTGGGCGTCACGATGGCCGACGGCCGCATCTTCCGCGCCCCGGTAGTGATCAGCGATGCGGGCGCTCTCAACACCCTCACCCATCTGCTGCCCGCCGAAGCGACGCTCGATGACGACCTCGTGGAGGCGTGCCGGGCGATCGGCCCCTCGCTCACCTGGGTCGTCCTCAACATCGGGCTCAAGGAGCCGGCCGACCAGCTCGACCTGCAGGCGTCCAACATCTGGGCACACCAGGGGCCAGACCTCGACGCCCAGTTCGCCACCTACGAGGCGGATCCCCTGCACCGTCCGATGCCGGCGTACTTCCTGACTGCTCCCTCGGCCAAGGATCCGCTCTGGAACGACCGCTATCCCGGGCGGAGCACGATCGACATCGGCGGGGTGACAACCTGGTCCCTGTTCGAGCCCTTCGCGGACAGCGCCTGGATGCGTCGCGGACCGGAGTACGAGCAGCTCAAGCAACGACTGAGCCAGGAACTGCTCGACCAAGTCCTGCGGTTCTATCCCAAGGTGGAAGGCAAGATCGATCACATGGAGCTGGCCACGCCGCTCAGCTTCAATCACTTCCTCGGCCGGACCCACGGTGACTTCATGTCGCTGGCGCACACTCCCGAACGTTTTGCCCAGCGGGGTCTGAGCGCCCACACCACGGTGCCCGGTCTGTTCCTCAGTGGCCAGGACGTCGCCGCGGCCGGCGTCAGCGGCGCCGTCGTGGGTGGACTCGTCGCGGCATCCGCCGTGCTCGAACGCGATCCACTGGCCGACCTCTCCACGAGGAGCCTCACGTCCGCAGGGGACAGCGCATGACCGTGAAGCTGATGGTGCTGTACACACAGCCCGTCGAGGGCGGTGCCTTCGACGAACACTATGCGGGTGTCCACGCACCCCTGGTGACAACGGTTCCAGGCCTCGAACGATGGGAGTCCGCACGCGTTGCCGGTGCCGCCGACGGCGGTGAGCAGACGTTCCATCGCATCGCGGAGCTGTATTTCAAGGACATGGAGTCCTTGGAAGCCGCGCTCGGCTCCGACGAGGGACGGGCTACGGGCCGCGACTACCGGCAGATCGCTCCACCCGGCTCTCGGATGTTCATCGCCGCACTGGACGAGTAGCCGCCGGTTCTCCGTTCGCGGTGATCGTGGTCTTGGGAGTGGGCGTACTCCCGTGCCATGCGGTGTCTCGCTGGAGGCGGCCCGACCGCAAGCAAGCGGCGACCCTTGAAGCAAGTGCTGCCCGAGACCACGGAGTTACTCGCTCAGGACATGACGTGGCTGCGCGGAGCAGCCCTGCGGCCGCGCTCTCCGCGGATCCGCCTACCTCTGGCATGCCCACAGGGACCGTATGAAGGCTCTGCAGTCCGAGCGTCCGCAGTCGGCGCCGGTTTCCCTGTCTCATCGCCTGGGATTCGGCATCGGTGCTGTGGCCCGGTGCTCGGTCGGGGTGATGCCGCGCAGGCGCTTGAAGGCGACACTCAGTGCGAAGGTGTTGGCGTAGCCGACCTTGCGTGCGATGGAGCCGACCGTGGCGTCGGTTTCGCGCAGCAGGTCGGCGGCCAGGTCGATGCGCCAGGAGGCGAGGTAGGCCATCGGCGGCTCGCCGACCTGTGCGGTAAACCGGCGGGCCAGCGCGGCGCGAGAGACACCCGATCTGGCCGCCAGCTCCGCGACGGTCCATGGGTGGGCCGGGTCGTCGTGGAGCAGGCGCAGGGCCTGGCCGGCCACTGGGTCGGCCAGCGCGTGGTACCACGGGGGTGCGTGCGCCTCGGAGCGGTCGAACCAGATCCGCAGTGTGAAGAGGAGCATCATGTCCAGCAGCCGGTCACGCATCAGTTGCTGGCCGGGCCGGTCGCCGACGACCTCTTCGACCAGCAGATCCAGTATCGGGCCGCGGCAGTCGGTGTCGGGCAGGACCAGTACTTCGGGCAGCACTTTGAGCAGCCGTTCGCTGATCTCGCCCTGTCCGGTGTAGGCGCCGCTGAACAGCAGCGTTGAGCCGTCCGGTCCCTCGCTGCTCCTGCCGCTCCCGGCGTATTGACCCTGGTCAGCACCGCTGGTCGCGGTCCGCGCCGGGTCATCGGTGACTGAGTACGGCGCCCGGCCGCGGATGAGCGCGATATCCCCGGTGCCGACCGCCACCGGTGCACCGTCGGCGGGCACGATCCACGCCCGGCCACGCACCATCGTGGCCAGCGTCAGCGGCGAGCCGCCGGGGAAGTGCAGAGTCCACGGCTGGTCGATGGTCGTCTGCCGGAAGAGGGCGCCGCGCGCCCGCACCCCCTCCAGCAGCTCGGAGAGTACGTCCATTCCGCCATCGTAGACGCATAGACATCGAAGTGATCCTTTGAACCATCGCACGTATCGCCGCAGGGGGTTTGACTGGGCTCATGACCAAGCCACTGATTCTCGTGACCGGCGGTACAGGCAAGACCGGCAGCCGCGTCGTATCCCGACTGCGGGCGCAGGGCACCCCCGTCCGGGTGGCCTCGCGCTCCGGCGAACAGCCCTTCGACTGGCATGACCGCACCACCTGGGACACCGCTCTGGAAGGCGTGACGGCGGTGTATCTCGTGCCGCTCGACGGGGAAGTCCTCACCCGCCCATTCGTCGAGCGCGCCGCCCAGCTCGGCGTCGAACGCCTGGTGATGCTGTCGGGGCGCGGCCTGGACAACCCCGAATACTCCGGCGACGCCGCCCTCGTCAACGCCACCCACGCGGACGGCGAAGGCGCGCTGCACGACAGCGGACTCACCTGGACGATCCTGCGCCCCACCTGGTTCGCCCAGAACTTCAGCGAGGGCCTCTTCCTGGACGCGGTCCTCGCCGGTGAACTACGGCTGCCCGTCGGGGACGCCGCGGCCTCCTACGTCGACGCCGACGACATCGCCGCGGTCGCGGTCGCCGCGCTCACCGAAGACGGCCACGCCAAGCAGACCTACGACCTGTCCGGGCCCCGGGCCGTGACCATCACCGAGGCCGTCGCCGAGATCTCCCGGGCCACCGGCCGCGCCGTCGGCTATGTCCCGCTGTCCCCCGAGGAGTTCGTCACCGAACTCACCGGCCAGGGCTGGCCGGCCGCCGACGCGAAGTTCTACGCCGAGGGGCTGAGCCCGATCCGGCGCGGCATGGATGCCCACGTCTCCGACGGCGTGCCGCGCGCCCTCGGCCGGCCGGCCCGCGACTTCACCGACTACGTGCAGGCGGCCGTCGGGGCATGGCGGTGACAGAGCACACCACCGCATCGCCGGTGACATCGACATCCACCCGTAATCAGAAAGAGTCAGCCATGTCCAAGGTTTGGTTTGCCACCGGTTCGGCACGCGGTCTGGGCCGTTCGTTCGTGGAGAGCGCACTGGAGCGCGGGGACCGGGTCGCCGCCGCCGACCGGAATACCGAACGCCTGGCGGATCTGACGGCCGAGTACGGACAGCAGTTGCTCGCCCTGCCCCTGGACGTCACCGACAGGGCTGCCGCCATCGACGCGGTCAACAAGGCCCATGCGCACTTCGGCCGCTTGGACGTCGTGGTCAACAACGCCGGATACGCCCAGCTCGGCATGGTCGAGGAGCTGACCGACACACAGCTGCGCGACATACTCGAAACCAACTTCTACGGAGTGTTCTGGATCACCCAGGCCGCCCTGCCGCTGCTGCGCGCACAGGGCGGCGGCCACATCGTGCAGATCAGCTCCATCGGAGGCATCCTCGCGGTCCCGGGCGGGGGCGCCTACCACGCGTCCAAGTGGGCCATGGAGGGGATGAGCGAGGCGCTGGCGGCAGAGGTCGCCGACCAGGACATCAAGGTCACCATCGTCGAGCCGGGCGGCTTCGCCACCGACGGACCCGGCGTCTCCGCGCGCCATGCCGAACCGAATCCGCTCTATGACAAGGTCCGCCAGGCCATGGCCCGCAACATGGATCCGACCACCATGGGGGACCCCAAGGCTGTCGGCCCCGCCCTGCTGGAAATCGTGGACGCCGAGAACCCGCCGCTGCGCGTCCTCTTCGGCACCCCACCGGTCCAGATGATCAAGGACCACTACGCGCGCAAGCTGGCCACCTGGGCCGAGTGGGAACACCTCTCGCACTCCTCCCACGGCTGAGCAGCACCGCTGAGCAGTGGCAATCGGTCAAGGTTCAGGGACCCGGGACACCGGACACTGGCTGTCCCGGGGCGTACGGAAGCATGGGCGCGAACTCCCTCTCACGCCCTCGCAGCTCATTATGTCTACCTAGTAGGACTCCGTTAGGTCTGTGTGTCGACCGTCTTCAGGGGCATGTTGAGTGAGTGGAC
>NZ_BAAGPS010000035.1:178729-283127 GCF_054783935.1 Streptomyces pseudoechinosporeus | reverse complement strand
GTACAGCGCCGCCGTGTAGCCGGCGGGCCCGGAGCCGATGATGATCACGTTACGGACGTCGCTCACGGCTTGATTCCTCGTCTCTGAAGACTGCTTCGTACGACCGGTGGGAGCTTTTCTCGGAGCTCTCACTCCACCCAACGGATCCTAAGGGGCGTGCATTCCCACTGTGTCTGGGCACACGGCGACGCGTGACCGCACGGCGACAGCACGGATGCCATTGGATGCCATGGACCGGAGGGGAGGTCGCTCAGCGTCGCTCGTAGGACTGCCGCAGCAGCACCTTGCCCGCCGAGTCCGGGGACTTGGCCACGCAGGCGGAGTCGACGACGTAGGCCGTGACCCGTGCGGCGTTGGAGGTGTCGGGCAGCACCACGAGATAGACGTTCGTGCCTTCGTACATGCCTGTCTTGAAGGCGAGAGCGGCTTCGTTGCGACCGATGCCCTGCTGGATGCACTCGGGCACCGCGGCTTTGGGTTCCTTCAGAGTGCTCGGCTCGTCGGGGTCGGACTGGGAACCCCAGGGCGACTTGTCGTTGCGACTGCCGCTGTCCTCGCCCTCGCTCGTGGCGAGGAGATCCGCGACCTGACTCTCCAGCTTCCCTTCGGTGAAGGTGTTCACGGAGTCGGCGCGATCCTGCTCTGGAGTGGTGCCCGGGGTGTCGTCGCCCATCGACTGAAGGAGCACGCCACCCAGCCCGAGCGCGGCTGCCGTGAACATGGCGCCGAGGAGGACGGCGCCGCGACGGCCCGAGCGTGTGCGCTTCGTACGACCCGGTCCGGTGGCGGCACGAGGGCGTCCTGCCGGGCGGTCGGCTGCGGGCGATGTTTCACGTGAAACACGCGCGCCGTCGTTCTCGCCTGCTATGGGGTGGGAGGCACCTGCGGGCTCCCGGGCGTCCGCGGTATCGGCGTCTGGCTCCGTGGCATTGAGCAGTGCCTCCGCGGCGAGAGCGGCATCGATACGCTCCGCGACGTCGGCAGGCATGCGCGATGGGCCCGGCAGAGTGCCGAGCATGCCGCGGATCTCTTCCAGCGATGCGTACACGTCGGCACAGAGCGCGCAGTCCTCCACGTGCCGACGCACATCTGTCATACGCGAGGGCGGGAGCAGACCTTCGGTGAGGTCGGAGATCTCCGTGACTTCCGGGTGCCCGGCCGTGTCGGTCGATGTCACGCTCGCCCACCTCCGCCCTTCACAGCAGTTGAATCGCTTGGCCCTGCATCCTGTACTCCCGCTGCGGGTGGGACGGATGTCCCCTGCGTGCGGTTCCGTCCCTCGCCCGACTTCTTGCTGTCCTCGCCACTTCCGGCGTCCGTACGCAGGTGTCTGAGCAGCGGGAGGAGCCTGGCTCTGCCGCGTGCGCAACGGCTCTTGACCGTGCCGGTCGGCACGTCGAGCACGCGGGCGGCCTCCGCCACCGGGTAGCCCTGCATATCCACCAGGACGAGGGCGGCCCGCTGATCGGGCGGCAAGGTGCCGAGGGCTTCGAGAAGCTCGCGGTGCAGATCGTTGCGCTCGGCCGGCGCGGATGCCGACTCGTGGGGCTCCAGGAGTTGCTCAAGACGTTCCGTGTCGTCGACAGGAGACGTCTTCCGTGAGGCCGTCTTGCGCGCGCGGTCTAGGCAGGCGTTCACCGTGATGCGGTGCAGCCACGTCGTGACAGCTGACTGGCCGCGAAAGGTGTGGGCGGCGCGATAGGCGGAGACAAGAGCGTCCTGGACCGCGTCCGCGGCCTCCTCACGGTCTCCCAGAGTCCGCAGCGCCACTGCCCACAGCCGGTCGCGGTGGCGCCGCACAAGCTCACCGAAGGCGTCGGGGTCACCCTCGACATGGCGGGCGAGGAGATTCTGATCGCTCGCCCCGTCGTATCCGGCACCGTCTGCCATCGGACCCCCTCCCCTCAGCTGGTCAACTTGATGTCCGCTACCCGGCCACGGTAGTTACCGTCGTCGGTCAGCGGCAGTTCGGTCAGCCAGACCAGAACGTAGCGGGACTTGAGGGGTTCGCCGGGCTTGAGCGTCACGCTCGTACCAGAGCCTTCGGCGACCTTGTTGTAGGCGTCGAAGGAGGTAGGCTCCGAGCTCGCGTCACTGGAGGCGGCACGTAGCTCGACAGACGTGTCTCCTACGAAGGTGACGGTCACCTTCCCGATCTGCTGGACCTTGCCGAGATCGAGGATGACGCCGAGGCCCGGCTTCAGCCGTCCGAAGTCAGCGCTCCTGTAGAAGTCTGTCTGCCAGTAGGTGCCGGGAGTGCTGTCGTAGACCTTGTCTATGTCGCCTGGCTTTTCCGAGCCGTCGGGGCCGAACGGGTCGAAGTCCCGAGCACCACTAATGGTGATCGGTTTGACCGGGTTGGTCTTGCCGCTGCTCTTGTCGTTGTCGTCCGTCGTCTGCGTCTTGTTGGTGTCGTCGGGCTTACCACGCTCCATGAGGGCGTCCGCCAACTGCCAACTGCCAAGGCCCAGCGCGGCGATGAGCAACGCGGACACGGCCCACTTGAGGGCCTTGCCGGTACGGCTCTGCAATGGGGGCGGCGGGGTCGGCACCGGCTGGGTGGCACCCGGGTGGGCCGCGGGGCGGCCGTAGCTGCCCTGCTGGTACGTGGTGCGCTGGTAGTCCGGCGGCCTGGTGAACGCGGGCTCCGGCGGGCGGATGCGGGGCATCTCGCCGATCGCCTTCACCAACTCCTCCGGCGTGGTGCACGGCGGTTCCTGGCGGGACGCCGTCGCGCCGTCGTTGACGAGCGCGCGCATCGCGAGTTCCGCCAGGCCGCGGTGCACTCCGGCCCGCACCTGGTCGGGCGCGATGAGCCCGACGCCCTTCGGTAGCCCGGAGAGGCCGTACGCGTCGTTCTCGTACGGCCAGCGCTGGGTGAGGGCGGCGTACAGCAGCGCGCCGATCCCTTCCGTGTCGGTGCGCTGCGGGGTGTCAGAACTGATGCCGCGCAGCGCGGCGTTCACGGCGAGCCCACGGATGCGCCACTGGCCGGACGAGGAACGCAGCACGGCGCCCGGAGTCAGCCGCAGATGCGCCAGTCCTTCGCGGTGCGCGGCCGCCATCGCCTGGGAGACCTGACTGACCATCTGGTACGCGTCGTGCACCTCCAGCGGGCCGGCGGCCAGAAGCGTCGTCAGCTCCGTGGAATCCGGCAGCCACTCGTGCACCACGTAGACCAGGTCGTTCTCCTCGACCGCGTCCAGCACTTGGACGAAGCGGGGATCGCCCAGGAGGGCGGAGGAACGGGCCGCCGCCAGGACGGAGCGCGCTCGCGGATGGTCGGCGGGCAGCAGATGCACGCCGACGGCGCGACGCAGCTTCTCGTCCACGGCACGCCAACTGCTGAAACCGTCCAGACGGGTGACGCACTCTTCGAGACGGTAACGTCTGGCGAGCTTATGGCCGCTGTGCAACTCGGGCGGTGAGGTCCTGCCGGGGCTCTCGTCCCCGCCGCTCCCCTGTGCCTCTTCGCTCTCCGAGCTTTCCGTGTCCCGCTCCCGGTTCTGGGCCACCCCGTCGGCCGTGGACTGGTCCGCCTTGGCGGTCAGCGGCTCGTCACCGCTGTTGTCTGCCACGTCGACGGCAGCCGTGCTCCGTTCCGCCACCGTCGTTCCTGCCTCCCCATCCATTGCCCGCTGTCCGACGCCAAAGCCAATTGTGCCCACAGTCCGCCGCTATGCACGACACGCGGTCCCGGACGACGGTTGTGCGCGTACCCCGCCTCAGCGCCCGAGACGCCCGCGGACCATGCCGACCATTCCGTTCAGTTCCTCGATGCGCATACGCCGAGCCGCGACGAAGAAGACGCCGAGCAGGGCGATGCCCCCGCCGAGGAGAGCGGCCAGGGATCCGAGAACGCCCTGCCCCAGCCCCTGGGTGATTCCGTAACAGGCCGCGGCGGCGAGCAACGCCGCCGGTACCGAGGCGATGCCGAGGCGGGCGTACGTACGCAGGACGCGAGCTCCGTCCAGGTCGCCGCCCAGCCGTTTGCGCAGCCGCTGCCAGGCCACGCCCACGCCGATCGCGTACGCGAGACCGTAGGAGGCGGCCATACCTGCCACCGCCCAGAGAGGTGGCAGGAGAAGGTAGCAGAGCGCCGAGGCCGCTGCGTTGACGGCGGCCACAATGACCGTGTTGTAGAAGGGAGTCCGGGTGTCCTCGTACGCGTAGAAGGCGCGCAGCACGACGTACTGCACGGAGTAGGGGATGAGGCCGAGCCCGAAGGCCATCAGCATGTAACCCATCTTCGTGGCCGCGTCGGTGCCGGAGGAGCCGAAGATCAGGGTGCACATCGGGATACCGAGTGCGACAAAGCCGAAGGCGATGGGCACGATCGCGACGGCCGTGGTGCGCAGGCCCTGGGAGATGTCGTCGCGGACGGCGCCCGCATCGTTCTCGGCGGCCGAGCGCGAGAGTCTCGGCAACAGGGCAGCCATCAGCGAGACGGTGATGATGGCCTGCGGGAGACCCCAGATGAGCTGGGCGTTGGCGTAGGCGCTGAAGCCGGTACCGGCGGTCCCCGTGTCTGTGACCGCTGCGGTGGCCAGCTGGGCGACAACGACGGCGCCCGCCTGGTTCGCGAGGACGAACAGGATCGTCCACTTGGCGAGCATCGCGGCCTTGCCGAGGCCGTGGCCCTTCCAGTCGAAGCGCAGCCGCAGCCGGAACCCGGTCTCGCGCAGGTACGGGATCATCGCGAGGGCCTGGACGACAAGACCGAGCAGGACACCGATACCGAGCAGCCGCTGGCCCTCCGGCGGGATGTTCCCGACGGCCATCCCGGAGTTCGCCGAAGTGCCGTACACCCAGATGAACATGCCGAGCGTCACGATGATGACGATGTTGTTGAGGACCGGAGTCCACATCATCGCGCCGAAGCTGCCGCGGGCGTTGAGGATCTGGCCCATCACCACGTGGATGCCCATGAAGAAGATCGTGGGCAGGAAGTACTGGGTGAAGGTGATGGCGACCTCGTTGGCCGCGGGGGTGGTGGCGACGGAGTTCGACAGCATGCGGACCAGGAGCGGTGCGGCGAACATCGCGAGCAGGGTCAGCGCGCCGAGCGCCACCATGACGAGGGTCAGCAGACGGTTCGCATAGGCTTCACCGCCGTCCTCGTCCTCCTTCATGGCACGCACGAGCTGCGGTACGAAGACGGAGTTGAGGCCGCCTCCCACCGTCAGGATGTAGATCATCGTCGGCAGCTGGTACGCGACCTGGAAGGTGTCGCCCAGGAGGGCGGTGCCCAGCGCGGCGACGATCAGCGCGGACCGGATGAAGCCGGTGAGACGGGACACCATCGTGCCCGCCGCCATGACCGCGCTCGACTTCAGCAGACTCGACGCACGGCCCCCGGACTTCTTCGGCGCGGGCGCGGGCGCCGATGCGGGCGCAGACGGCGGAGACTGAGGAGCCGCGGGAGCCGGCTCATGTGTGGGCGACGGCACACCGGGCGAGCCCGCGGGTGGGTACGCGCCGCCCTGCTGCTGGTCACGGAAGAGATACGCGAAGGCATCCGGCTCGTGGCGTTGCTCCCCGGCCTGCGTCACCAGGTCGTCCACGCCCACGAACTGGGTCGTACGGGCGTCGTCACCGTAGGGAAGATGCTGCGACAGGCCCTCCGGCTCCGGCGCCGGGGTCTGCGCCCACACACGTGGATCGGGAGCGTACGGCGACTGAGGCGGCTGGGCGTAGAGCTGCTGCGGCGGCGGGTATGTGCCGGGCGGCGGCGGGGGATGCGCGGCGCGGTCGTAGAGCGCCTCGCCGACCGGGTCCTGTGCGGCGAGATCCCGAACCCCGTAGGGATCCTGTCCGTAGGCGTCCTGGACGTACATGTCGGCAGGGGGCTGTGGCGGCACCTGGCCGGGCTCCGGCGGCCCCTGCGGCGGGTCGTCGGGGTAGCCGGAGCCCCCCGCGCCCTCACCGCGGTCACCGTCGTACGGCGCGTTCATGGTTACCCCACCTCATCGTCCCCGGGCCCACCGGCCACGACATCGCTCAACGGTCCACTCTCTCACCCGTGCTGGATGGGTCGATGCTCTCCGGTGCGGTGTCCGGTGGAGGGTCACTCGGCTGCTCCGGGTCGTCTGCACCGGATTCCACTGGCGACGCCAACCCCGACTCCGCTTCGGACGCCGTCCCCGACTCCGAGTGGAACGCCTCTTCCCGACCGTCCTCGGCGTCGTCCTCAGGGGCGTCGTCCAGCCCCTCCTCGGCCTGCCGGGCGGCCGCGCGCTTGCGCTGGGTGTACATCCGGAATCCGGCGAGTACGAGCAGCAGGACACCACCGGCGATGACGAGCATCACCGTGGGAGTGATCTCGGTGACGTTCACGTCGAACCTGATGGAGTCGCCGTACAGCTGGCCGTCCTCCGTGTAGAGCTGGGCGGTCACCGCGTACTGGCCGTTGGCCCGGCCGTTGGCGGTGAACTTCACCGACTGGCTGTGCCCGCCCGACACCTCCACCCGCTGTTCCCAGTAGGCACGCTCACCGATACGCAGGCGCGACGGCTGCTCCGACGTCAGGCGCAGCACCAGATGGTCGACGCCCTGGACAAGGTTGTTCTGCACGGTGATCGGAATCGTGGCGCTGCGGCCCGACAACTTCGCCTCGGACTTCTCGATCAGTGCGACCTGCTCGGTGAGCTGGTCGATATACGCATCCACACCTCTGCGGTACACGACCTCGTCGACTTCGTGGCCGCGCCAGGACGTGGACATCGCCCGGTTCAGGGCCCGCCCGAAGGGGGTGATCACCCGGTCCTCCTCGGTGAGGATCACCCGGAATTTGTTGATCTTCCGCTGAGTCTCCTCGATTTGCTCGAAGGCTTCCCGCCGCAGCTCCTGCTTGCGCAGCGAGGGGGGGTACGCCGAGGGGACCCGCGTGGTGGCGCCGGGGTCGGGCTTGGCCTCGGTGGCCGCGGACAGGTCCGCCGACTGCGACCAGTTCCCGCCCTGGAGGGCCGTGAGCGCCTGCGCCATCGTCTGGGCCTGGCTGGCGGACGGCATGCGCTGCGGGGCGACCACGATGCTGCGCTGCTTCCCCGGCTGCTGAAGGGTGATCATCAGGGTCTGAGCGAGGAATTCCTGCACGGCGAGCGTGGAGTTGCCCGCCACCGCCATGTCGCCCTGGAACGCCGTCGACAGGCGGGCGTCCGCGACCACGGCCGTGGTGCCGCCGCCGATGGGGCGGGCAGCACTGGGCGTGTACGACAGGTCGCCGGTCTCCTCCAGGCTGTCGCTGCGGGAGATCACCGTGTCGGCGCCGGCGGAGGTGGCGACCTTGACGATCGACGGGTCGATCGCACCGTTCACGGGCCAGGCGTAGTCCGTGTTGGGCGTCACATGGAGGATGGACTCCACCGTGGTGGCGGCCACCTCCGTGGCGTCCTTGAGGTGGCTCAGCGACCCGGCGACCTTCGTGCCCTTGTGTGCCAGCGACGCCAGATCCGGGTCGGCGAAGGGGAGGGCGACGACCTCCTTGCCCTCGACCGCCTTCTCCAGCTCGGCGAGCCACTGCTCGGCGACCGCCTTGTGGGTGCCCGCCGTGGTGGTTTCGGTGCCGGTCTGGATCTCGTAGCCGCTCGTCATCGCGACCACGGAGGCCAGGAGGTCCGGATCGATCACCCATGTGACGTCGAGCTCCTTGCCAAGCGTGAGGAGCTGCTGCAGTCGGCCGCCGGGCGAGAGCTCCGCGGCCAGGCGGTCATCCTCGAAGACGGGAGTCTGCTGCTCGTTCGAACCTGTCTCGGCCGTCATATGGGGGGTGGAGATCAAGGGCCAGAGGAACGTCGTCCTGGTCTTCGTCTCCGCCGCCTCGGGCTGCCACGGCAGGAAGGTCCGCTCAATGCCGAGAATCCGCTCGTACGGCTGGGCGGCGGTCTCCCCGGTGAGCGTGACCCCGAGCTGGTAGACGCCATCGGCACCGAGGTCCAGGTCGTCGACGGGGACGGAGATGCTGAAGCTCTGCGGGACACCCGGCGTCAGCTCGGCGAAATCCTGCACGTATGAGCCGCCGACTTCGGTGCCCGCGTACGGGTTGCTCTTCGCGGCCGTGTCGATCGACGAGCGGCCGTTCATCGTCGGTCCCACGCGCAGACCGACTTGGGCATCCGTGACTGACTGCTTGCCCTTGTTGTTGATCCGGCCCGAGACAGTGAGCGTGTCCCCTTCCGAGGGGACGCTGGGGCTGAGCGAGTCCAGGGAGACGTCGACCGTGCTGGAGCCGGTGGCGTCGACCACGGCGGTGCGCTCGGTGGCACCCGCGGTGGGCGAGGCGGGCAGCTGGAGCAGGCCGGCCAGCAAAGGCGCTCCGGCGAGCAGTACTCCGGTGCGCCGAAGCCACCGGCGGGCAGCTGAGGCACTCGTCCCCTGGAAGTCTGCCGCCTCGGCCACGCGCTCGCCCGTCCCTCGTCGTCGTCAGTGGTCGTCGGAATGTGCGTCCACGCATGGTAACGATGCGCGCTGAGGGGAAGTGCCGCGGTCCGCCCCACAAGATCGGGGGGGGCGGACCGGGCTGTCGCCTATGTGCACGTATTGAGGGAGGCGCCCCACCAAGCATGGGGGAAGCACCGGTACACGATTAATGGAGGCGCTCGCCGTCGCCCACGCCACGTACCCTTTTCTGTTGTGCCGAACGCCAACGAAGACAATCCCAATGCCCTGAGCCAGGTGCAGCACCGCGCGGTGAGCGAACTGCTGCGGGTGTCCCCCGTCGCCGACGATCTCGCCCGTCGTTTCCAGGAGGCCGGATTCTCCCTCGCCCTGGTCGGCGGCTCGGTCCGGGACGCCCTCCTGGGTCGGCTCGGAAACGACCTGGACTTCACGACCGACGCCCGCCCCGAGGACGTACTGAAGATCGTGCGGCCCTGGGCGGACGCCGTGTGGGAGGTCGGAATCGCCTTCGGGACGGTCGGGGCGCAGAAGGAAGCCCGTGTCGGGGACGCTGTTCAGCGCTTCGACATCGAGGTGACGACGTACCGCTCGGAGGCGTACGACCGGACCTCGCGCAAGCCCGAGGTGTCGTACGGCGACTCCATCGAGGAAGACCTCGTACGCCGCGATTTCACGGTCAACGCGATGGCCGTGGCGCTGCCGGAGAAGGAGTTCATCGACCCGCACGACGGGCGCCGCGACCTGGCGGAGCGTGCGCTGCGGACCCCGGGCACGCCCGAGGCGTCCTTCTCTGACGATCCGCTGCGGATGATGCGGACCGCTCGCTTCGCCGCGCAGCTCGACTTCGAGGTGGCACCGGACGTCGTCGCCGCGATGAAGGCCATGGCCGAGCGCATCGAGATCGTCTCCGCCGAGCGTGTCCGGGACGAGCTGAACAAGCTGATCCTCTCCGCGCACCCGCGCAAGGGGCTGACGCTGCTCGTCGACACCGGACTCGCCGCGCATGTGCTGCCCGAGTTGCCCGCACTGCGTCTGGAGCGGGACGAGCACCACCGGCACAAGGACGTCTACGACCACTCGCTGATCGTGCTCGAGCAGGCGATGGGGCTGGAGGAGGACGGTCCCGACCTCACCCTCCGCCTTGCCGCGCTGCTGCACGACATCGGCAAGCCGCGCACGCGCCGCTTCGAGAAGGACGGCCGGGTCTCCTTCCACCATCACGAGGTGGTGGGCGCCAAGATGACCAAGAAGCGCATGACGGCCCTCAAGTACTCCAACGACCTCGTGAAGGACGTCTCACGACTGGTCGAGTTGCACCTGCGTTTCCACGGCTACGGCACCGGCGAGTGGACGGACTCCGCAGTCCGCCGCTACGTACGCGACGCGGGCCCGCTCCTCAACCGTCTCCACAAGCTGACCCGCTCCGACTGCACCACGCGCAACAAGCGCAAGGCCACCGCACTCTCCCGCGCGTACGACGGTCTGGAGGATCGCATCGCCCAGCTCCAGGAGCAGGAGGAGCTGGACGCCATCCGGCCCGACCTCGACGGCAACCAGATCATGGAGATCCTGGGCGTCGGGCCTGGGCCGGTCATCGGGCAGGCGTACAAGTTCCTGCTGGAGCTGCGCCTGGAAGAGGGGCCGATGGAGCATGACGCGGCGGTGTCGGCACTCAAGGAGTGGTGGGCCGCGCAGAGCTGAGTCGTGAAACGGGGCCATGTTTCACGTGAAACATGGCCCCGCACCGACTCGATCCGGATACGCCGAGGGCCGTTGTTTCACGTGAAACAACGGCCCTCGCGCGTCAGATGAGCTTCTACTTGGCGGAGTACTCCGACAGGCAGAGCGTGAAGTCGCTGCTGCCGCCGGTCTCGGTGTACTCGGCGTACTTAGTGCGGTCGCATCCGGAGTTGTCGGTCTTCTTCTGCTCGACCTTGTACGCGGCCTTGGAGTCGCCGCAATCCACGACCTCGAGCTCCGGGTCGGTACTGCTGTCCGGGTTGCCGATGCTCATGCAGTCGCCGACCTCGGCGGCCTGCGCGTCGTCCTGGCTCGCGATGAAGCCGATGCCCGCGGCGATGAGGGCGGCAACGACGATCCCGATGCGCAGGTAGAACTTGACTCCGCGCTTCTGCTGCTGGGGCGGAAGCGGGGCGTACGGCGCGTTCGGCTGCTGCGGGTAGCCGGGCTGGCCGGGGAACTGAGGCTGACCCTGGGGTGCCGTCTGGCCCTGGGCGAACGGGTTCTGGCCCTGAGGCGGTTGCCCCTGAGCGTACGGATTCTGGCCCTGGGGCGGCGGAGTGGTCACTTGAGGGTCCCCCTAGAACGTTAGGAGCGCGTAGCGCGAAATAAGACCCACGTAAGCTATCGGCCTTCACTGACAACTCAATGCTCCAGAGACGCTCTGTGTCACTGATGTGACACTCGACGCCGTTCAAAGCGGGCCATAGACGCAGCAACTGCCGCGTAGATAACGGCCACCGTGACCACCAGCGGGACTGAGCGGCCGTCAGGAGGCAGCATCAGGGCGGCCACTCCGGCGGCGCCGACGAAGGCGACGTTGAACAGCACGTCGTACACGGAGAAGATCCGGCCGCGGAAGCCGTCGTCGACGGACGACTGGACCACGGTGTCGGTGGCGATCTTCGCACCCTGGGTGGTGAGGCCGAGGACGAAGGCCGAGATCAGTACGGGCACTTCGGTGAACGACAGACCGAGCGCGGGTTCCAGGATCGCGGCGGATCCGGCGCAGACGACGATCCAGCCACCCGGTCCGAGCTTCCCGGCTGCCGTCGGAGTCACCACCGCCGCCACGAAGAAACCCGCCCCGGAGATCGCCACAGCCAGCCCCAGCAGAGCGAGACCGTCCTCTCCGGAGCCGGACGACCAGGCGTACCGGCAGAGCATCAGCACCATGACCGTCAGGGCGCCGAAACAGAACCGCATCAGCGTCATAGCGGTCAGCGCCCAGGCGGCCTCGCGGCGTGCGGGCTCGGCCAGATGGCGCACGCCGGCCACCAGACCACGTGCCGTACCCACAAGGGCCGACTTCAGATGCGGCTGCACCAATTCCTGGTCGGGACCCAGCAGTTCCCGCGCCATGCGCAGCGAGGCGAGCGCCGCGCACAGATAGAGCGCCGCCCCGACGAGGACGACCGCGGTGTCGGAGTCCGAGATGACGAGACGTACGACGAAGGCGATCCCGCCGCCCGCGGTCGCGGCGAGAGTCCCGGCCGTGGGCGACAGGGAGTTGGCCATCACCAGGCGCTCGGAGTCGACGACACGGGGCAACGCGGCGGACAGACCCGCCAGGACGAAGCGGTTGACCGCGGTGACGCTCAGCGCGGAGACGTAGAAGAGCCAGTCCGGGACGCTGCTCACGATCAGCACGGCCGTCAAGGAGGCCAGCAGCGCCCGCAGGAGGTTCCCGTACAGAAAGACCTGGCGGCGTCGCCAGCGGTCCAGCAGCACGCCCGCGAAGGGGCCGACGAGCGAGTACGGGAGGAGGAGTACCGCCATCGCCGAGGCGATCGCGGCCGGCGAGGTCTGCCGCTCCGGCGAGAAGACGACGTACGTGGCAAGCGCGACCTGGTAGACGCCGTCGGCGCCCTGGGACAGCAGCCGTACGGCGAGCAGGCGCCGGAAGTTCCGGAAGCGCAGGAGTACGCGCAGGTCACGTACGACAGCCATGCGGCACAGCCTCACATATGGGAAAGGTCCCCGGGCGCACGACCCGGGGACCCTCAACAGCCCATGAAACCAAGCGCTTAGCGCTCGACCTCGCCGCTGATGAACTTCTCGACGTTCTCGCGGGCCTCGTCGTCGAAGTACTGGACCGGCGGGGACTTCATGAAGTAGCTCGACGCCGAGAGGATCGGGCCGCCGATGCCGCGGTCCTTGGCGATCTTCGCGGCGCGCAGGGCATCGATGATGACACCCGCGGAGTTCGGGGAGTCCCAGACCTCGAGCTTGTACTCCAGGTTCAGCGGGACATCACCGAAGGCGCGGCCCTCGAGACGGACGTACGCCCACTTGCGGTCGTCCAGCCAGGCCACGTAGTCGGACGGGCCGATGTGGACGTTGTCGGCACCCATCTCGCGGTCGCGGATCTGGGAGGTGACGGCCTGGGTCTTGGAGATCTTCTTGGACTCCAGGCGGTCGCGCTCGAGCATGTTCTTGAAGTCCATGTTGCCGCCGACGTTCAGCTGCATCGTGCGGTCCAGGATGACGCCCCGGTCCTCGAACAGCTTCGCCATGACGCGGTGCGTGATCGTGGCGCCGACCTGCGACTTGATGTCGTCACCGACGATCGGGACACCGGCCTCGGTGAACTTGTCCGCCCACTCCTTCGTGCCGGCGATGAAGACCGGAAGGGCGTTGACGAAGGCGACCTTGGCGTCGATGGCGCACTGGGCGTAGAACTTCGCCGCGTCCTCGGAGCCCACCGGGAGGTAGCAGACGAGGACATCGACGCGCTGGTCCTTGAGGACCTGGACGACGTCGACCGGGGCCTCGGCCGATTCCTCGATGGTCTCGCGGTAGTACCTGCCGAGCCCGTCCAGGGTGTGGCCGCGCTGTACGGGCACACCGGAGTTCGGGACGTCGCAGATCTTGATGGTGTTGTTCTCGCTGGCACCGATGGCGTCCGCGAGGTCGAGACCGACCTTCTTCGCGTCGACGTCGAAGGCGGCCACGAACTCAATGTCGCGGACGTGGTACTCGCCGAACCGGACATGCATCAGACCCGGCACCTTGGCGGTCGGGTCGGCGTCCTTGTAGTACTCGACGCCCTGGACCAGCGAGGCGGCGCAGTTGCCCACGCCGACGATGGCTACGCGAACCGAACCCATTCCGGTTGCTCCCTGTGTACTCGGTGAAGCCCTAAGCGGACTTCACGTGGCGGTGTCGTCGGACGGATCCGGCCGGGGATTGCCCCCGTGCCGGGGCAGGCCGCCCGACTCTCCAGATGTGCTGTCCTGCTGAGCGGAGCCGTCCGAGGCGGGACGCCGCTGGTCCCGTCCGGCCCGCTCGCTCTCGATGAGCTCGTTCAGCCAGCGCACTTCGCGCTCCACGGACTCCATCCCGTGGCGCTGGAGCTCAAGGGTGTAGTCGTCGAGGCGCTCCCGGGTGCGCGCCAGGGAGGCGCTCATCTTCTCCAGGCGCTCCTCGAGACGACTGCGGCGGCCTTCGAGGACCCGCATACGTACATCCCGCGACGTCTGCCCGAAGAAGGCGAAGCGAGCGGCGAAGTGCTCGTCCTCGTACGCGTCGGGACCCGTCTGCGAGAGCAGCTCCTCGAAGTGCTCCTTACCTTCCGCCGTCAACCGATAGACGATCTTGGCGCGGCGTCCCGCGAGTGGAGCGGCAGGTGCTTCATCGCGGGCACCCCCCGACTCTTCGATCAACCAGCCGTTGGCGACCAGCGTCTTGAGGCAGGGGTAGAGCGTCCCGTAGCTGAAGGCACGGAACACACCCAGTGACGTATTGAGCCGTTTACGCAGCTCATAGCCGTGCATCGGGGACTCGCGGAGCAGGCCGAGTACGGCGAACTCGAGGATCCCGGAGCGCCGGCTCATTGTCGCCTCCTCTCTGCAGCAGTCTTGCCGTGACGGTCGTTATGCCGAGCTGATGTATCGAGTCGATACATCAGCACGATAGAACGGCCATCCGTACGCGACAAGAGGGGGCACGGTGAGCGGCGTCACATCACCGATTCGTGGGAAGCAAGTTGCCTGTTTTGGGATGGCCTTCGGCCCTCGGTAGGTTTTGCCGGTGCGTAGTCTGTGCGCCATGCACATCACCGGGAACCAAGTGACGTTTGGGGACGTCCCCGTCCTCGGTGCAGTACGGGTGAATGACAGAACGACCGCATCCGTACTTCGGGGGGACCGGGAAACCAGCCGCCGTTTCCAGGCGCGCAAAGGTGCGCCTGCCCGAGGAGTAACCGTTCGATGAGCGAGCACCGTCGCAAACCGCCGCAGCCGCAAGGCGGCGGACGCGCCGCGGCCCGACGCGGCCAAACCGGCTCGTCCTCCGGCCGCCGCGCGGCACCGCGAAGCGCCACCGGGTCTCCTTCCGCCTCCTACGGATCAGGGGGCGAGGAACGGCCGTACGGTGGCCGAGCAGAGGCCCGAAAGGCTGCCCAGAGAAGCACCAGCGGCGGCGGCCGGCGCAGAGCGGCCGACGGCGCGGGAGGCGGTGGCCACGGTGGTGGCGGCCGCCGAGGCGGTCCCGGCGGGCCGAACGGGCCCGGGCGTGGCAGGGGCCGCGGGGCCGAGCCGCCCAGGAAGCGGATCATCGACTATCCGCGCGCGGGCAAGTACGGCGCGGCGCGATGGGTGCCGTCATGGAAGCTTGTGACGGGTACGTTCGTCGGCTTCCTCGGCAGCATGATGGCCGTGGCCGGCATCGCGTACGCCATGGTGGGCGTCCCGAAAGTCGACGAGACGGCGACAGCGCAGAACAACGTCTACCAATGGGCCAACGGCGACACGATGGTCGCCACCGGCGGTGAGACGAACCGCCAGATCATCGGCTACGCCCAAATCCCCAAGGAGATGCGCTACGCCGTCATGTCGGCCGAGAACAAGACGTTCGAGACCGACCGAGGCGTGGACCCCATGGGCATCAGCCGCGCCCTGTTCAACATGGCCAAGGGCGGCGATACGCAGGGCGGCTCCACCATCACCCAGCAGTACGTGAAGAACGCGCTGCTGAGCGACCAGTCGCAGACGCTCACGCGTAAGTTCAAGGAGTTGTTCATCTCCATCAAGGTCGGCGCCACGGTCGACAAGAAGGAGATCATGGCCAACTACCTGAACACCGCCTACTACGGACGCGGCGCCTACGGAATCCAGGCGGCCGCGCGTGCGTACTTCAACAAGGAGGCCGAGAAGCTCAACGCGAGCGAGTGCGCCTTCCTGGCGGCGGTGCTCAAGGGAGCCACGTACTACGACCCCGCGGGCTCGGAATCGATCGACCCTGCCGCCACTCGCGAGGCCAACAGCAAGAGGGCCACGGAGCGATGGAGCTGGATCCTCGGCGAAATGGTCAAGGACGGTCATCTGCCGGCCTCGGAGGGCGCCAAGTACAGGAAGCAGGGGTTCCCCAAGACCCAGAACCCGCGGTTGAACACCGCGCTGAGCGGCCAGACCGGCTATCTCGTCGACCTCGCCAAGTCGTACATCATCAACAACAGCGACAAGACCGGGATCACCGCCGAGAAACTCCAGCGGGGCGGCTACACGATCCGGACGACCTTCGACAAGAAGATGGTCAATCAGCTCGAAGACGCGGTGAAGAAGGTCCAGAAGAAGAACATCAAGCCGGACGAGCGTCCCAAGACGGACAAGTACGTCCAGTTCGGCGGAGCCTCCGTGAACCCGGAGGACGGCGCCATCAGGGCCATCTACGGCGGCGAGGACGCGACGAAGCACTTCACCAACAACGCCGACCAGACCGGCGCCCAGGTCGGTTCGACGTTCAAACCGTTCGTGCTGGCGTCCGCCATGTCATGGGGTGTGCGCGATCCCGACGGCGACAAGATCCAGGCACAGGACGAGCGGACGATCGTCTCGCCGAAGAGCCTCTACAGCGGCAAGAACAAGCTCAAGATCAACGAGTACGACGGCAACGTCTGGCAGGACAAGGACGGCAAGGTGTGGCTGCAGAAGAACGACGGCGGTGAGTCGTACAACGCGCCGAGCTACCAGATCGACCTCCGCGAGGCGATGAGGGTCTCGGCGAACTCCGCCTACGTGCAGCTCGGCATGGACGTCGGTCTGGACAAGGTCAGGGAGGCGGCGATCAGCGCTGGCGTCCTGGAGGACAGTCTGGCCAGTGCGAACTATCCGTCCTTCTCGCTCGGCACGTCCGACCCGAGCGCGATCCGAATGGCAGGCGCGTACGCCACCTTCGCGGCCAGTGGCAAGCAGAACAATCCGTATTCGGTCACCGAGATCGAGGACGCGGACGGGATTGTCTTCAGGCACGCGGACGTCGCCAAGACCAGCACGGCCTTCACTCCCGAGGTCGCCGACAACGTCACCGACGTTCTGAAGACCGTCGTGGAAGACGGCACCGGCACCGCGGCGGCGCTCGACGACCGTGAGGTGGCGGGCAAGACCGGTACCACCGACGGCAACAAGTCTGCTTGGTTCGTCGGCTACACCCCGCAGCTCTCGACGGCGATCTCCATGTATCGCATGGACGACAACGAGAAAGCCAAGAAGCGCGAGTTCCTGGAGATGTACGGGACGGGTGGCCAGAAGAAGATCCACGGTGCCTCGTTCCCGGCCGAGATCTGGCACGACTACATGGAGGACGCGCTCAAGGGCAAGCCCGTGGAGAAGTTCCCGACGCCCGAGCCCATCGGTAAGGTCGTCAACGACATCCCGACCCCGACCCCGACGCCCACACTCCCCGAGCCCGAGCCCGAGGAGGAGGAGACCCCGACGCCGGGTCCGACGCCCAGCGAGCCGACGACGAGTCCCTCGCCCACGCCGAGCAATACCTGCGACCCGTTCGACTTCGAGTGCAACAACACCGGCGGAGAAGACAACGGTGGTGCTGATAACGGCGGAGTCGACGGAGGTGTGAGTGCTTCGCCGACGGAGTCCGATCCTCCCGGCAACAACGGCGGTAACGACAATGGAGGCCTCTTCGGAGGAGGCACCGGGTAGCCGTCACCGTGTGTGTTTCACGTGAAACACACTGTTTCACGTGAAACAAGGGCCGCCGCACCGACCAGGGTGCGGCGGCCCTTGTCGTACACAAGGCGAAGGCCTTCAGCCAGGCAACCAGTCACGGCCACGGCGACTGGACCCAGCACACCCTCAGCTACGTACGGCAGGATGGTCGGCATGCCCAGTGCAGAGACGAAGCGAGCGAGCTCGCACGAGCCGGAGCCGGTACGGCCGACCAAGGAGGACGCGGTCGCCGCAACCGGCAGCGAGCTGATCGGTGGCCCCATCGGACGGCGCGCGCTGCTCGGAACGTCCTGGTGGACCCCGGTACGCGTCATCGCGCTCGTCGCGATCGGCATGTTCGCCCTGGGCATGGTGCAGAAGCTGCCGTGCTACGACGGCGCCTGGTTCGTCGGGGCCAGCTCGCAGTACACGCACGCGTGCTACTCCGACATCCCGCATCTCTACCAGGGCCGCGGCTTCGCCGAAGGGCTCGTACCGTACTTCGACAAGCTCAGCGGCGATATGGAGTACCTCGAATACCCGGTGCTGACCGGCGTGTTCATGGAGGTCGCCTCCTGGCTGACACCCGGCAGCGGCAGCATCCAGGACCAGGCAAAGGTCTACTGGATGGTCAACGCCGGGATGCTGATGGTGTGCGCGGCGGTCATCGCGGTCTGTGCGACCCGCACCCACCGCCGGCGGCCCTGGGACGGTCTGCTGGTCGCCCTCGCACCCGCCTTCGCGCTCACCGCCACCGTCAACTGGGACCTGCTGGCCGTCGCCCTGACGGCCGCCGCGATGCTGATGTGGGCGCGGAGCCGCCCGCTCGCCTTCGGCGTCCTGCTGGGCCTTGCCACGGCCGCCAAGCTTTATCCCTTCCTGCTCCTCGGGCCGCTGCTCGTACTGTGCTGGCGCGCGGGCCGGTGGCGGGAGTTCGGCACCGCGCTGCGCGGCGCGGGGGGCGCCTGGCTGGTCGTGAACCTCCCGGTGCTGCTGCTCGCCCCAGAGGGCTGGTCGAAGTTCTACACATTCAGCCAGGAGCGCGGCGTCGACTTCGGCTCGTTCTGGCTCGTCCTGTCCCATCGCATGGACAGCCCGCTCACCACCGACACCGTCAACACGCTCGCCATGGTGCTGATGCTGCTGTCCTGCCTGGGCGTCGCGGGACTCGCGCTGACCGCCCCACGTAGGCCGCGCTTCGCCCAACTCGCCTTTCTGGTCGTCGCGGCCTTCATCCTCACCAACAAGGTCTACTCACCGCAGTACGTACTGTGGCTGATTCCCCTCGCCGCGCTGGCCCGCCCCAAGTGGCGGGACTTCCTGATCTGGCAGGCGTGCGAAGTCGCCTACTTCCTCGGGATCTGGATGTACCTCGCGTACACGACCAGTGGCGACGCCCACAAGGGACTGCCCACCGACGGCTATCACGTCGTCATCGTCATCCACCTCTTGGGGACGCTCTACCTGTGTGCCGTCGTCGTACGCGACATCCTCATGCCGGAACGTGACGTAGTACGCCGGGCCGGGGACGACGATCCGTCAGGCGGGGTACTGGACGGCGCGGAGGACGCCTTCGTCCTGGGAGCCGCGGCCCATCCGCCGCAGCATGCGGCGCACTTCGACGGGCCGCACGTGGAGTGGGGCAGCCGGGGCACGTCGGCGGGCGGCGGTTCGCCCTGAGCGAACAGGGCGGGGGCCGTGGGCTGCCCGTGGCGGTCGATGGGAGGGGCTGACGCGAGAGCCCCTACGTCCAGTGGGGAGGATAATCCAGCGGAACTACTTAATCTGCCACTAATGAGTGAAACAGTGTAAAACTCGCATAGTCGAGCCTCCGTCGATCTTACGTTCTGCTACGGAGGTGATCGCTGTGAGTGAACAGCGCTGGTCGTCCACCCGGACGACCGAAGAAGACCACGCGGACCACGCGAGCGGGACGTATCCGAAGGTCTTCGCTCATTGGAAAGACAACAAAGAGTCCATCGAAGGCGTACTCCTCGAATCCCCGACACTGCGCAGCCGGATGGCGCAGCGGACGGAGATCCTGGAGCGGGTCGGGGGACTGCGGCTGTTGCCGGATGGGGTGCATGCGACGAGTGCCATGGTCGCGGAGTACTACGGGGTGGGCATCAAGGCCATCAGGTCCTTGGTGCTCGACCACCGGGAAGAACTTGAGTCGAACGGCTACCACGTTCTGACAGGTACAGAACTGAGCTCCTTCAAGGAGCTCAGTCGGATTCAGTCGCGGACAGCATCCCTGGCTCTGTTCACGAAACGCGCCATCCTCAACACCGGAATGCTGCTCCGAGACAGCTACGTCGCACGTCAGGTGCGGTACGAGCTCCTCAATGACGCACAGGGAAACCGTCCACAGCCTGTGGAAAACCTGCCCGCCGCGCCGAGAGAGGAGGAGAGCCTGGACGCCCGCATCGTCCGCATCACCGAGCGCACTGTCTCCTCGATCCTGTCCCGGACCGTCATCCCGATGCAGAACGCGATGATCGAGACCTGCTCGGAACTGCGCCGCGACGTGAGTCGGCTCCGGGAGGACGTCGATGCCATCAACGCGACCCTGTACGAGGCCGCGCCCGGCACGTCCCGCCCAGAACTGGCGAGCCTGATGCCCGCCGTCGACGTCATGAGCTGGAAGCAGTTCGAGCAGCATGTCGCCGAGCTGTGCCGCCGGGACGGCTGCACTGACGTCGTCGTCACCGGTGGAAAAGGCGACTTGGGCGCGGACGTCATCGCCCTGCTGCCGGACGGGAGGCGGCTGGTGATCCAGTGCAAGCGGCAGGCCGCCCACCGCGCGGTCACCACCGCCGACATGCAGCAGTTCATCGGGGCCGCACGACCCGAACACCGCGCCGACATCGCGCTCTATGCGGTGACCTGCCGGTTCACGAAGAGCGCGCTGACTCTCGCGGCCCGGCACGGGATCACCGTCATGCCGCGTGAGCTCTTCGCGGCGTGGAACGCGGGCGCACGGCTGGAGACGCTCCTGCTCAACGCAGCCGCCTGATCACCAGCGCAAGAGAAAAGGAGGGGCTTGCCGCAAGGCGAATTTGCGGCAAGCCCCTCCGGTCTGGTGAGACCCTTCGTGTGCACCGACGGCAACAGAGTGACTCGATCTCACTCTGTCATCGAGAACAGACTCGCTTGAAGCGAGTCTGTTGCCCTACCTGTCCACAAGCCGGTCGAACTGCGTCGTCGTATGCCGCAGATGGGCCACCAGCTCCTCGCCCACCTTCGGCTCCGGCGCGTCCGCCGGCACGAACAGGATCGAGACCTGCATGTGCGGAGGCTCCGCGAACCAGCGTTGTTTGCCGCCCCAGACGAACGGCGAGAGGTTCCGGTTGACCGTGGCGAGGCCGGCCCGGGCGACGCCCTTGGCGCGCGGCATGACGCCGTGCAGGGCCTTCGGGGCCTCCAGGCCCACCCCGTGCGACGTACCGCCCGCCACGACCACCAGCCAGCCGTCAGAAGCCGCCTTCTGCTGCCGGTAGCCGAAGCGGTCGCCCTTGGAGACGCGCGTGACGTCCAGGACGGCTCCGCGGTACTCCGTCGCCTCGTGGTCCCCCAGCCACAGCCGCGTACCGATGCGGGCGCGGAAACGCGTCTGCGGGAACTGCTGCTGCAGACGGGCGAGTTCCTCGGCCTTCAGATGGCTGACGAACATGGTGTGCAGCGGCAGCCGGGCCGCACGCAGCCGGTCCATCCAGCCGATGACCTCCTCGACGGCGTCCGAGCCGTCGGTACGGTCCAGCGGCAGGTGGATCGCGAAGCCCTCCAGCCGCACGTTCTCTATGGCGGCGTGGAGCTGGGGCAGGTCGTGCTCGCTCACACCGTGCCGCTTCATCGAGGACATGACCTCGATGACGACGCGGGCGCCCACGAGGCCGTAGACCCCGTCGATCGACGACACGGAGCGGATCACGCGATCGGGCAGCGGCACGGGCTCCTCGCCCCGCCGGAACGGCGTCAGCACCAGCAGGTCACCGCCGAACCAGTCCTTGATCCGGGCGGCCTCGTACGTCGTGCCGACGGCCAGGATGTCCGAACCCAGCCGCGTGGCCTCGTCCGCAAGGCGCTCGTGGCCAAATCCGTACCCGTTGCCCTTGCAGACGGGGACGAGCCCCGGAAACTGCTCGGACACGTGCTTGTGGTGCGCCCGCCAGCGCGCGGTGTCGACGTAGAGGGTGAGCGCCATGGCCGGACCTGGAACCTTTCTCGTGGCTGCGGTGTATCAGAGGTATGAAGGCAAATTCTGATGCGTCAGCGGCGCGACATGTAGATGTCGAGCGCCTTGTGGAGCAGCTTGTTCAGCGGGAAGTCCCACTCGCCGAGGTACTCGGCGGCCTGCCCACCCGTGCCCACCTTGAACTGGATGAGGCCGAAGAGGTGGTCGGTCTCATCCAGCGAGTCGGAAATGCCCCGCAGGTCATAGACCGTGGCACCGAGCGCGTAGGCGTCGCGCAGCATGCGCCACTGCATCGCGTTCGAGGGCCGGACCTCACGCCCGATGTTGTCCGAGGCGCCGTACGAGTACCAGACATGCCCACCGACGACCAGCATCGTCGCGGCGGAGAGGTTCACGCCGTTGTGCCGGGCGAAGTAGAGCCGCATGCGGTTGGGGTCCTCGTTGTTGAGGGCCGTCCACATGCGCTGGAAGTACGAGAGCGGGCGGGGCCGGAAGTGGTCGCGTACGGCCGTGATCTCGTAGAGGCGCTGCCACTCCTCGAGGTCCTGGTAGCCGCCCTGGACGACCTCGACGCCCGCCTTCTCGGCCTTCTTGATGTTGCGCCGCCACAGTTGGTTGAAACCCTTGTGTACGTCCTCCAACGACCGGTTGGCCAGCGGTACTTGGAAGACATAGCGGGGTTGTACGTCGCCGAAGCCGGCCCCGCCGTCCTCGCCCTGCTGCCAGCCCATGCGACGCAGCCGGTCGGCGACCTCGAAGGCGCGCGGCTCGATGAAGTCGGCCTCGATGTCGCGCAGCCGCTTCACGTCCGGATCCTGGATGCCCTTCTTGATCGAAGCGGCCTCCCAGCGCCGGATGATGACCGGTGGGCCCATCTTCACGGAGAAGGCGCCCTGCTGCTTGAGATGCGCGAGCATCGGATCCAGCCACTCGGTCAGATTTGGCGCGAACCAGTTGATGACCGGGCCCTCGGGCAGATAGGCGAGGTAGCGCTTGATCTTGGGTAGCTGTCGGTACAGCACGAGGCCCGCCCCGACCATCTCGCCTGTCCTGTCGTCGAACCAGCCGAGATTCTCGGCGCGCCACTCCGCCTTGACGTCTGCCCAGGCCGGGACCTGCATGTGGCTCGCCGCGGGCAGGCTCTGGATGTACGCCAGATGCTGCTCTCGACTGATGGTCCTCAGGGTCAGGCTCATACGGGGCGCTCCTCGGGCTGGTGTGTCCCCATGGGTACAGGGGCTCCGGCTCTCGCGCCGAAGCCTACTGCGCCCTGCGAGCGCCCCGTCTGGCCCTAGGGAACTGGGCCCGGCGCATACGCGGCCGGGCGGTCCGGAAGGGGTGTCCGGCTCATGAGCCGGGAGTGGGGAGGCCGTTGGCCGACGTCCCCGTCCGCCGGGGAATCGCTCAGCCGAAGAGACCGCCGTGCGCCATGCCGAGCATGAAGCCGACACCCGCCGCACCGAGACCCAAAATCAGACCGAAGCGCTCCCGCGTCGTCACGGACACGAACTGTCCGGCCGCTCCCGTGAGAATCCCCAGCAGCCCCGTCCAGGAGCTGATCAGATGCAGGTGGTGGAACATCGCCGTGATGAAGGACGTCGCCCCCAGCACCAGCGTCACGGCGAGCAGCGTGTCCTGGAGCGGGTGGGGCTTGTGATCGGTGGCGAACAGGGATCCGGCGACGTTGGGGCGCACTGTCTGTGCCATAGGGCACCTCCTGCGGAAAACGGCGCATCATAGCGCCATACACACCCGATGTGTACAGATTGACGGCCCCCACCCCCGGATTTCAACCGGAAGCCGGTGTCCGGGTAGTCTGTACCGTCTGCACCGGTGTCTGCCCATGCCATGACGCGACTCCCACTCAATTCACTGAGTGACGAGCCCGATTGTCAGTGGCGGCCGATACCGTTGCTAACGCATCACAACCCTCCTGCCACGGAACGACCGTGGCCGCCGAGTCCAAAGGAGGTGGGTTCCACATGCGTCACTACGAGGTGATGGTCATCCTCGACCCCGATCTCGAGGAGCGCGCTGTCTCCCCGCTGATCGAGAACTTCCTTTCCGTTGTCCGTGAGGGCAACGGAAAGGTGGAGAAGGTCGACACCTGGGGCCGTCGTCGTCTCGCGTACGAGATCAAGAAGAAGCCCGAGGGTATCTACTCGGTCATCGACCTGCAGGCCGAGCCTGCGGTCGTCAAGGAGCTCGACCGCCAGATGAACCTGAACGAGTCGGTCCTCCGGACCAAGGTCCTCCGTCCCGAGATGCACTGAGCTCTCCCGCTCAGTTGATCTCGGGCATCGAGTAGCAGCACAAGCAGCCAGCAGCAAACCCGCCGAGAGGTTCCCCCAATGGCAGGCGAGACCGTCATCACGGTCGTCGGCAATCTTGTCGACGACCCCGAGCTGCGCTTCACCCCTTCCGGTGCGGCGGTCGCGAAGTTCCGTGTCGCGTCCACCCCCCGCACCTTCGACCGTCAGACCAACGAATGGAAGGACGGCGAGAGCCTCTTCCTGACGTGCTCGGTCTGGCGTCAGGCGGCGGAGAACGTCGCCGAGTCGCTCCAGCGAGGCATGCGCGTCATCGTGCAGGGCCGGCTGAAGCAGCGGTCCTACGAGGACCGTGAGGGCGTCAAGCGCACGGTCTACGAGCTCGACGTCGACGAGGTCGGCGCGAGCCTGCGCAACGCCACGGCCAAGGTCACCAAGACCACGGGCCGAGGCGGCCAGGGCGGTTACAGCGGCGGTGGCGGCGGCCAGCAGGGCGGCGGCTGGGGCTCAAGCCCCGGCGGCGGTCAGCAGCAGGGCGGCGGCGCTCCCGCCGACGACCCCTGGGCAACCGGTGCGCCGGCTGGCGGCGGCCAGCAGGGTGGCGGCGGTGGCGGCTGGGGCGGAAGCTCCGGCGGCTCCGGCGGCAACGGCGGCGGCTACTCGGACGAGCCCCCCTTCTAAGGGCGGGTTCGCACCCACACTTCTTGATCACACAGGAGATACACCATGGCGAAGCCGCCTGTGCGCAAGCCGAAGAAGAAGGTCTGCGCTTTCTGCAAGGACAAGGTCACGTACGTGGACTACAAGGACACGAACATGCTGCGGAAGTTCATTTCCGACCGCGGCAAGATCCGTGCCCGCCGCGTGACCGGCAACTGCACGCAGCATCAGCGTGACGTCGCCACGGCCGTCAAGAACAGCCGTGAGATGGCGCTGCTGCCCTACACCTCCACCGCGCGATAAGGGAAGGGTGACCGACAGATGAAGATCATCCTCACCCACGAGGTCTCCGGCCTCGGCGCCGCGGGCGACGTCGTCGACGTCAAGGACGGTTACGCCCGCAACTACCTGATCCCGCGGAACTTCGCGATCCGCTGGACCAAGGGCGGCGAGAAGGACGTCGAGCAGATCCGTCGCGCTCGCAAGATCCACGAGATCCAGACGATCGAGCAGGCCAACGAGATCAAGGCACGCCTCGAGGGCGTCAAGGTCCGCCTGGCCGTCCGCTCCGGCGACGCCGGTCGGCTCTTCGGTTCCGTCACCCCGGCCGACATCGCCTCGGCGATCAAGGCTTCCGGTGGCCCCGAGGTCGACAAGCGCCGCATCGAGCTGGGCTCGCCGATCAAGACGCTGGGCGCTCATGAGACGTCCGTACGTCTGCACCCCGAGGTTGCCGCCAAGGTCAACATCGAGGTCGTCGCTGCCTAAGTGCTGCGCTCGCTGAAACAGTGTGGGGCCGTGCCTTTCGGGGTTCGGCCCCACATGAATGTCCCTGCGCATGCGGTCCGGGTCCTTTGGAGGCAGACGCCTTGGCTGGGACGTATGGACACCCGTGTTTCACGTGAAACGGCGTGCACCGGTCCGCCAAGTGGTCGTCGTTTCACGTGAAACCGCGCGCATCCGGTTGTGCTCAGATCTGCTCAGCGCGTCGCCCCGGTGACGATCCAGCGACCTGAGCGGGAGCGCAGCCACAAGGTCAGCATGCGCATTGTCATCATCAGAGTCATTGCTCCCCACAGCGCCGTCAGGCCGCCGCCGAGAACAGGTACGAGCAGGGCGGCGGGCGTGAAGACAGCGAGCGTCACGAGCATCGCCCGTGCCAAGTAAGTGCCGTCTCCGGCGCCCATCAGGACGCCGTCGAGTACGAAGACGATGCCGCAGACCGGCTGAGAGAGGGCCACCACGACGAGAGCGGGCAGTGCTGCGTCCTTGACCACCGAGTCACTGGTGAAGAGCGGGACGAAGAGCGGCCGGGTGACGATCACTAGCACACCGAGCACGACGCCGACCGCGATGCCCCAGTCCACCATGCGGCGACAGGCGTCGCGGGCGCCTTGGGCGTCACCCGCGCCGAGATGGCGGCCGATGATCGCCTGACCGGCGATGGCGATCGCGTCCAGGGCGAAGGCGAGCAGATTCCACAGCCCCAGGATGATCTGGTGTGCGGCGATGTCCGCGTCTCCGAGCCGGGCTGCCACGCCGGTGGTGATCATCAGGATGGCCCGCAGCGAGAGCGTACGTATCAGCAGAGGCGTTCCGGCCTGGGCACAGGCGCGTATCCCGGCGGCGTCCGGTCGCAGTGAGGCGCCGTGCTTTCGTGCTCCACGGACGACGACAGCGAGATACACCGCGGCCATACCGCACTGGGCGATCACGGTGCCCCAGGCGGAGCCGGCGATGCCGAGGTCCGCACCGTAGACCAGGCCTGCGTTGAGGGCTCCGTTGGCGATGAAGCCCGCGATGGCGACGTACAGCGGTGTCTTTGTGTCCTGCAGTCCGCGGAGTACTCCGGTGGCGGCGAGAACGACGAGCATCGCGGGGATGCCGAGCGCCGAGATCCGCAGATACGTGGTGGCGTAGGGAGCGGCGGTGTCCGAGGCGCCGAAAAGCTCCACCAGGGCGGGAGCCGTCGGTATGACGACGGCGATGATGGCTGCCCCCAGCAGGAGCGCGAGCCAGATGCCGTCCATGCCCTGACGGATCGCGGCTTGGAGATCACCCGCGCCGACGCGGCGGGCGACGGCGGCCGTGGTGGCGTACGCCAGGAAGACGAAGATGCTGACGGCGGTGGTGAGGAGGGCGGAGGCGACACCGAGACCGGCGAGCTGCGGAGTGCCGAGATGGCCGACGATGGCGCTGTCGGCCATGAGGAAGAGAGGCTCGACGACGAGTGCGCCGAAGGCCGGGACGGCCAGCGCGACGATCTCTCGGTCGTGCCGACGCCGGGCGGCCTTGGGTGCCGCTGAAGCCTGTGTCATGCACATCAATCTAATCTTCCACAGGTAAGAGATGCAACTGCTGAGTGACCATTACTTCTCTCCTTGTGGAGGGTGCCGTCGCGGGCCGTTCGTAACGATCTTGGCCCTATTGCGGAAGTTTTTCTTCTGCACAGCCAGTGGACGGGATATGTGCAGGTCAAGGTAGGTGTGGAAAGTGGGGCGAAGGCTTGTTCACAGGCCTGTCCACCGGGTCGTGCACAGGTTTCGCGAGGTTCTCCACAGCATCCGGGCAGTCGTCCACATGGCCTGTGGATAACCAGATTGGCTGGCGGTGCCCGCAGGCCTACCGTGGTCCGGCGCCCGCTTCCCTTCCGTCCTCGGAAAACCTCGCAAAACCGACGCGTGAGAACCGGAGTTGGGCCTCTCATTTGTCAGTGCCGTGCCGTAGAAAGATGAGGCACGGCTAGGTCCGCTCGGCGGACGGGAGGAGGTGGCTCGGTGAGTATTTCCGAGCCCTTGGACGACCCGTGGGCCGACAGCGGTCCCAGTGATCGTCTGCCCGCCTCCCGTCGGCGTGATGGTGGCAGGGGTCGAGACGAGCAACACGAGCGCGGACGGGACAACGGCGTCTGGGACGGCGGAGGTTCGTCCTTCGAGCGCGTGCCGCCGCAGGACCTGGACGCCGAGCAGTCCGTACTCGGCGGCATGCTGCTGTCCAAGGACGCCATCGCCGATGTGGTCGAGTTGCTCAAGGGACATGACTTCTACCGGCCGGCGCACGAGACCATCTACAGCGCGATCCTCGACCTCTACGCGAAGGGTGAGCCTGCTGACCCGATCACGATCGCCGCCGAGCTCACCAAGCGTGGCGAGATCACCAAGGTCGGCGGCGCGTCGTATCTACATGGCCTTGTTCAGACGGTGCCGACGGCGGCGAACGCCGAGTATTACGCGGAGATCGTCCACGAACGTGCGGTGCTGCGCCGACTGGTGGAGGCCGGTACGCGCATCACGCAAATGGGATACGCGGCCGACGGCGACGTCGACGAGATCGTCAACAGCGCTCAGGCCGAGATCTACGCGGTCACCGAGCAGCGCACCACGGAGGACTATCTGCCGCTCGGCGACATCATGGAAGGTGCACTCGACGAGATCGAGGCCATCGGTTCGCGCTCGGGGGAGATGACCGGAGTACCGACTGGGTTCACCGATCTCGACCAGCTCACGAATGGGTTGCACCCGGGCCAGATGATCATCATCGCGGCGCGTCCTGCCATGGGTAAGTCCACGCTGGCGCTGGACTTCGCGCGGACCTGCTCGATCAAGCACAACATGCCGAGTGTGATCTTCTCGCTCGAAATGGGCCGCAACGAGATCGCTATGCGTCTGCTGTCGGCGGAGGCGCGTGTGGCTCTGCATCACATGCGTTCGGGCACGATGACCGACGAGGACTGGACCCGGCTCGCGCGCCGGATGCCGGATGTTTCGGCCGCTCCCCTCTATATCGACGACTCCCCGAACCTGTCGATGATGGAGATCCGCGCCAAGTGCCGTCGACTCAAGCAGCGCAGTGACCTGAAGCTCGTGGTCATCGACTATCTGCAGCTGATGCAGTCGGGCGGTTCCAAGCGGGCCGAGAGCCGTCAGCAGGAGGTCTCCGACATGTCGCGGAACCTGAAGCTTCTGGCCAAGGAGCTGGAGCTTCCGGTCATCGCGCTGTCGCAGCTGAACCGTGGCCCCGAGCAGCGTACGGACAAGAAGCCCATGGTCTCCGACCTGCGTGAATCCGGGTCGATCGAGCAGGACGCGGACATGGTGATCCTGCTGCACCGCGAGGATGCGTACGAGAAGGAGTCCCCGCGCGCGGGTGAGGCGGACATCATCGTGGGCAAGCACCGTAACGGTCCGACGGCGACGATCACGGTCGCCTTCCAGGGCCACTACTCGCGCTTTGTGGATATGCAGGCCTGAGTCTGATCCTTTGTCAGCTTGTCGCTGGCGGGGCCAGATTGGTGCCGGAGGTGGTCACGATGAGCCGACAACCCCAGCTCAGCTGGAGTGGCCCGTATGAGGTGGTGATCGTCGACGGCGGGTCGGCGCACGCGGCGGCAGCGATCAACGCTGACCTCAGCGCAGAGGACATCCGCCGTGCAGGCCCGGCAGCATCTCTTCTCACCGGATGCGGAAGCCCACCTCCGCGAACAGGTCATGGGCGACCGGCGCTACGGCATCCGACTGCTGACCGCACCAGATCACTGCCGAGGGTGAGGACAGGTGAGGACAATGGACGCACAGTTCTGGGACGACAGGTATCGCAGCCGTGACCGGCTGTTCAGCGGCGCCGCAAACGGGGTGCTCATCGCCGAGGTCACCGACCTGCCGCCAGGGGAGGCGCTCGACGTGGGATGCGGTGAGGGCGCCGACGCTCTCTGGCTGGCCCGGCGGGGTTGGCAGGTCACCGCGGTCGACATCTCACAGGCAGCCCTGCAACGCGCAGCAGCAGCCACGGACATCACTGGACGCGTGGCGTGGACACGGGCTGACCTGACCAGCACGCCACCCCCGGCCGGCGCGTTCGACCTGGTGTCCGCCCACTACTTCCCCCTTCCACACCAGCCGGACCACACTGCGCTGCGCGGCCTGCTGGACGCCGTCGCACCCGGCGGCACCCTGCTTTTCGCCACCCACGACCGCGCCGACCTGTCCCCGCGCCCGGAACAGGGCTTCGACCCCAGCGACTGCTACCAGCCCGACGACATCGCCAGGCTCCTCGATCACAACTGGACCGTTCTGATCAACGAAACCCGCCCGCGAACCGCTCCCGGCCCCGAGGGCACGCACCACACCCACGACACCGTTCTGCGAGCACAGCGTCTGCGGTGATCGGCGCCTCACGGCCCTCCGCCTGGAGGAGTTGTTGAACCCTCACCGCTGGTGAGCGAAGTGGCACATCACCTTGCGTACGCACGAGCGCCAGGTTGTCGTCTCAAGCAGCGGCTCCGCGGATGCGGTCACGCTTATTGAATTCGACGCGGGGCGGCCGACCAGGTGGACTGGGCTCATGACGACACCTCAGGAAGAGCTGCTGCCCAGTACGCGCCGGGCCCTGCTGCACCGTATTGCCACCGCTCAGGCCGAGGGACGGGCGCCGTCGATGGTGGCGGTGGTCGTGCGGGGCGGGGAGGCGGTGTGGCACGGGGCGCGGACCTCGGTGGACGGGCACGGGCCGGACGAGAACGTGCAGTACCGGATCGGGTCGATCACCAAGACGTTCACTGCGGTGCTGGTGCTGCGATTGCGGGACGAGGGAGTGCTGGACCTCGGCGATCCGCTGGAGAAGCATCTGCCGGACACGGGGGCGGGGGAGGCGACGATCGCCGAACTGCTCACGCATACGGGCGGGTTGGCGGCCGAGTCGCCTGCGCCCTGGTGGGAGCGCACGCCGGGCTCGCTACGTCCAGAGCTCGCCGATGTGCTGGGCGAACAGCCGCACCGGCATCCCGTGGGGCGGCGGCACCATTACTCGAACCCCGGCTATGCGTTGCTGGGCGCGTTGGTCGAGGAGCTGAGGGGCGCCCCCTGGGAGGAGGCTCTGCGGCGTGAGGTCCTCGAACCTCTGGGGCTGCACCGTACGAGCAGCCGCCCACAGGAACCGCACGCCGGCGGCTGGGCCGTGCATCCCTGGGCGGATGTGATGCTGCCGGAGCCCGCCGAGGATCTGGGCCGGATGGCGCCGGCCGGTCAACTCTGGTCGACCACAGGCGATCTGGCGCGCTTCGCCGCCTTCCTGGCCAAGGGAGACGACCGTGTGCTGAGTGCGCGGTCGGTGCTGGAGATGCGTACGCCTGCGGCACCGCCCGAGGCCGAGGAGGTGGTGGCCGGTACGGCCTATGGCCTTGGCATGCAGATTCAGCACCGGGACGGGCGGATCCTTGTGGGGCATTCGGGGTCCCTACCCGGCTTCCTCGCCGGTCTCGTGATCAGCGTCGAGGATGATCTGGCCTCCGTCGTGCTCACCAACTGCACCTCGGGCCCGCAGGTGACGACGGTTGCCGCGGACCTCGTGCGCATCGTCGCCGAGGCAGAGCCCCGGGTCCCCGAGCCGTGGCGTCCGTTGCCTGAAGTTGACGCATCCGTACTGGAGTTGGCAGGGCCGTGGTACTGGGGTACGCAGGCCTCCGTGCTGCGTCTCACAGCTGATGGAGGCGTCTCGCTCGGGCCCCTGTCGGGCAATGGCCGCCGCTCGCGCTTCCGGGCCAACGGCGACGGGACATGGACGGGACTCGACGGCTACTACGCGGGCGAGCTTCTGCGGGCCGTACGGCGTCCCGATGGGTCGGTGAGTCATCTGGACCTGGGGTCGTTTGTCTTCACGCGGCGACCGTACGACGAGGGGGCGCCGGTGCCGGGTGGCGTGGACCCGGAGGGGTGGCGCGGGGTGCGGTAGCCGCAGCGTCGGACGAGCAGTATCCCGCGCGACAAGAGTGTCCCGTACGACGGGAGGCGTCGTGTTTCACGTGAAACACGACGCCTCCGCGGGATGTATACACCGCCTCAGAGAGGCAGTTTGAACCCCACATGGGAGGCCGTGAACCCGAGGCGTTCGTAGAACCGGTGGGCGTCGGTGCGGGTGGCGTCGGAGGTCAGCTGGACCAACTGGCAGCCCTCGCGCTGGGATTGGTCGACGGCCCACTCGATGAGGCGGGAACCCAGGCCGCTGCCGCGCTCGTCGGCGTGAACGCGCACGCCTTCGATGATCGAGCGGGTCGCTCCCTTGCGGGACAGGCCGGGAACGATCGTGAGCTGAAGGGTGCCGACGACGCGGCCGCCTTCGCGTACGGCGACGACCAAGTGCTGGTTCGGGTCACCGCTCAGGCGGTCCAGTGCGGTCAGGTACGGGGTCAGGTCGTCCGGTGACTCGCGCTGGGCGCCCAGCGGATCGTCGGCGAGCATCGCGACGATGACGGGGACATCCTCCGCGACAGCGGGTCGTATCTCGAGGTCTCCCATGGCGGCAGCCTATGCGGGCACGCCCTGCGCAGGCGTGCCCTGTGCGGGCGCGGGGGCGGACACGCCAGCATCGTTGTGGCAGCCGCGTACAGGGCGGCTCAGCGTCTCTGATTGGCTTAGGGATCCTGAGCGTTGTTCAGGGTGTAGGCCAATCGCCTTCGTGCCCTGGTGCTGAGCGGCGGAAGCCGTCAGCCCGCGTGGCACGTCCCTCCGGACGCTGGTCGGTCAGGCCGCATGGTCTGACCGAGGAGGGTGCCCGACGTCGCCTGTGCGCCGAGCGTACACGTGACACTCTGCCGCAGGATCGCTACGTTTCGCTAATCCAGTAGGTCAGCCTGCCGCTACCGTCAGGGGAGCGAACCGGCGCGTCCAGTCGCCGGGGAGTTCCGCGATGCCGTACGTCATGACCGCGTTGAAGCTGGTGGAGGCGAGGCCCCGGGCCTTGACCCACGCCAGCAGTTCCTCGTGCCGTACATCGATATCGGTGCGCAGTACGCGGGTGGTGTGGGCGGCCAGCGAGGCGATGAGCGCCTTCGCCGTCTCCATGTCCCGGGCGATCAGCGGGCCCACGACATGGTTATCCAAATTGGGCCAGGCGGCCGCGTACCCGATGATCCGCCCGTCCTCCTCGGCGACGCGCAGTTGGTCGGCGAAGGCCGGCAGTCGCGTGATCATGTGCGTGCGGTCGGTGCCGAAGACTTCTTCGTCGAGCCGGAGGATCGCGGGAAGGTCCTCGGCCGTGGCCGCACGCGTGGTGGCCTCGGGCTCCGGGTCGCCGGGCGTGAAGTGCCCGCGGACCATCTCGGCCCGGCCAGTGGCCTTGAAGCCCAGCTCCTCGTACAGAGGGCGGCCGTACGGCGTCGCGTGCAGGGTCAGCGGGGTAGTGCCCAGTTCCGTGACGACGTGCTGCATCAGGCGGCGACCAACGCCTTGCCGGGCGTACCGTTCGGCGACCAGCACCATGCCGATGGCGGCCAGATCGGGGCGCTCCCGTGGTCCGTACGAGGTCACGACGCAGGCGCTGACAAGACCGCCGTCCGGGGCGTCGATGGCATAGCCCCTGCCCGCCGCCAGTAGCAGACCCCACTTGTGCTCCTCACGGGGCCAGCCCCGGTTCTCGGACAAGTCGGCGCAGGCGGCGAGGTCACGCGGCGTCAGACGGCGGATGGGCAGGGCGGCGAGGGAAGGAGTCGGCACGCTGGTCAGGCTGTCTGACGGGTGCGCTCGGCGTCCACCGGTTTCCGGGCAGCCTTGCGCAGATTTTGACCACGCCTAGTCAGTCCCCAGGGCTTGAGGACCGAGATCACCGTCATGAAGACATAGGCGGACAGCGAGACGATCGGCCCGGCCAGTACCTCGCTGACGTCGGGCAGTGGTCCGCCCGCGGAGACGGCGGCGACCGCGGAGTTGACTCCAGGACGCAGCGCGAAGACTGTGGCGGTCATCGTGGCCAGGGTCAGCCAGAACTTCGTGTAGACCCATCGGTGCCTCGCCAGACCCCATGGGGTGCCCAGGGACAGCACCAGACCGCTGAGGAAGGTAAGGAACGCTAGGGGGAGCAGGAGCCAGTCGGCGAAGAGCTTCATGGCGCGGACGGAAGCCTCGACGGTGACTGCGGAACCGGTGGTGGTCGCGGTGACCCCGAGCACGAGCAGCCCGAGCGTGAGCCCGAGCCAGCATGCAGAGGCGGCTACATGGACAACGAGGGTGGCCCGGCGTACGGGGCGAGTTAGTTTCACGTGAAACACCGTGCCGGGCGGGAGCAGCGAGGACGTCTGACAGCGGGAGTAACCCCGCGTACTAGCCTCGGCGTACATGGCGAGACTTCATCTCTTCGATATGGACGGGACGTTGCTGCACGGCAGCTCGGCGCCCGTGGAGATCTCCCGGCAACTCGGGCTGGAAGCCGAGACGGTGGCCCTCGACAAGGCGGTCGGCGCGGGGCGTATAAGCCCGCTGGAGTATGCGACGCATGTGCATGCCCTCTGGGCGGAACTCACCGAGGCACATGTGGCGGCGGCCTTCGCGGGGGCTCCTTGGCTGTCGGGCATTGAGGACGTCTGGGCGGAGATCAGAGGGAGCGGCGACTACTGTGCCGTCATCTCGCTGTCGCCGTCGTTCTTCGTGGAGCGGTTGACGGAGTGGGGTGCGCATGCGGCCCACGGTTCGCGTTTCCCTGCCGTGCCGTTCACCGAGCCTGTGGATCCGGCGGGGATTCTGAGCGCCGCCGCCAAGGTGCAGATCGCGGACCGGCTCTGCGCGGAGTACGGACTGGGGCGGGCGGACTGTATTGCGTACGGCGACTCGATGTCGGACAAGGACCTGTTCGGGGCGGTTCCGGTATCCGTCGCCGTCAATGCGGATCAGCATCTGACGGGTCTGGCCACGCACTCCTATGTGGGGCGTGATCTGGTGGATGCCTATCAACTGGTCCGAAGTTCCCGATAATTGAAGGAATTGCCGGTTCGGTCTCTCGCAATTCCGGGCGCAGGAAACTGGGGACTTGTGCGGCGGACCGTGACCGGTAGGGTCGACTCCGGTTCCGGTTCCGGTGTGATGTGCGCGTGTCGCGCGCATGTCCCGCGGGGAACGAGCGCAGGTCAACGCAGCCTAACGGGACAGAGAGATCGAAGACCCGCATTCTCCGTAATGCGGCCAGGGTGTTGGCGAAGGGTGGGACGCTGCGATGGCGGTAGTGCGGCCATTGTCACAATCTTGCCTTACTTGTCCATAGGGGGCGGGATTTCGGGCTTGAATGTGCCCGAATCGGCCGACGGGACAGAACGGAAAAACAAGCCGTCTGCGGGGAAAGCAGGCATCTTCCGATCGAGGAAGTGCGCAGACCGACCGAAAGATGTTCGAGGCGAGGCACAGCATGGACGCTCCGACCACCACGTCGGCCGACAACGGCACTTCAGGGGGCAACGGCGAGGGCGGCTGGTTCACGCCGCGCAGGCAGCCGGAGCCGCCCGTGGGCGGCGAGCAGGAGTCGGCCGAGGGAAGCCGTCTGGCCGCGTTGCGCCCCGTGGGCAGGCCGGCGACGGACAATGGCAAGGCAGCGCAGAAACGAATATCTCCCGTCGCGGAAGCCGGCCCGGCCAACGACGCCAACACCGAAGCCAGAGCCGACACCACCAACGCCTCCCCGACCGGCGCCCCCGGCGAGACCACCGCTCCGTACCAGCAGGACCCCCAACCCCGCGTCCCCGAACAGCGCTCCGCCCCCTCCCGTCCCGCGTCTCCCGACGCCGTCCGTATCCGCCGCACCATGGCCGAGGTGGCCCCCATTGCCGACAAGGTCACCTCGTACTTCTACGCCCTGCTCTTCGTGCGCCACCCCGACCTGCGCCCGCTGTTCCCGGCCGCGATGGACACCCAGCGGGACCGGCTGCTCAAAGCGCTGCTGACCGCAGCCGAGCACATCGACAACACCGAGGTCCTGGTCGCGTATCTGCAGAACCTCGGCCGCGGGCACCGCAAGTACGGCACCCGACCCGAGCACTACCCGGCTGTCGGCGAGTGCCTCATCGGCTCCCTGAGCCGGTACGCCTCGGCGATCTGGGACGAGGAGACCGAGGCGGCCTGGGTCCGGACGTATACGACGATCTCGCAGATCATGATCGATGCCGCGGCCGCGGACGAGCTGCTCGCCCCGGCCTGGTGGCACGCCGAGGTCGTCTCGCACGACCTCAGAACCCCCGACGTCGCCGTCATCACGGTCCGCCCCGACCAGCCATATCCCTTCCTGGCCGGGCAGTACACCAGCCTGGAGACGCCCTGGTGGCCGCGGATCTGGCGGCACTATTCCTTCGCCTCGGCACCCCGCTCCGACGGGCTGCTGTCCTTCCATGTGAAGGCGGTTCCGGCGGGCTGGGTCTCCAACGCGCTCGTGCACCATGCCCGGCCCGGCGACATCATCCGGCTCGGCCCGCCGACGGGCTCGATGACCGTCGACCACACCACCGACAGCGGGCTGCTCTGCCTGGGCGGCGGCACCGGGATCGCCCCCATCAAGGCATTGGTCGAGGACGTCGCCGAGCATGGCGAGCGGCGCCCGGTCGAGGTCTTCTACGGTGCCCGCACCGATCACGACCTGTACGACATCGACACGATGCTGCGGCTCCAGCAGATCCACCCCTGGCTCGCGGTCCGCCCGATCGTCGACCAGCAGGCGCATGTCCAGCTCCCCGACGCCGTACGGGACTACGGGCCGTGGAACGAGTTCGACGCGTATCTCTCGGGCCCGCCCGGCATGATCCGCAGTGGTGTGCACACGCTGCGGGACATCGGCATCCCGTCGGAGCGGATACGCCACGACTCGGTGGAGGAACTCGTCGCGGCCGTGGACTGACCCCGCCGCCCGCCTGAGAAGCGGGACGTCAGCCCAGGTCAGGAGCGTGCAGTGCCCGTACGCCCTCGATGTTGCCGTCCAGATAGTGCCGCAGCGACAGCGGTACGAGATGGACGGAGGCGATCCCCACCCGGGTGAAGGGAATGCGTACGATCTCGTACTCGCCAATCGGCTCGTCGATCTCGGGGCCATGACGCCGGGAGGGGTCCATCGACTCCAGCCGGCACACGAAGAAGTGCTGTACCTTCACGCCGGTCGCGCCGCCGTCCTCGCCAATGTGCTCGACGGTGTCGACGAAGCATGGCACCACGTCGGTGATCTTGGCGCCGAGTTCCTCGTGCACTTCACGATGGAGCGCGTCGACGACAGTCGTGTCCTCGGGCTCGACCCCGCCGCCGGGCGTCAGCCAATAGGGATCCACGCCGGGCTTGGTTCGCTTGATCAGGATCAGGTCGTCGCCGTCCAGCAGGACGGCGCGGGCGGTGCGCTTGACCACGGGTCGGACGGTCATGGAAGAAATGTGGCCCCGCTGGTTCCACGTGAAACATCCCCGTCATGACCAGTCGGTGGCGGCCTGAAGCAACCATTCGTGCGCCCGCGCGATATGCGGCATGGCGAGCGTGCCGGTGCGTACCACCAGGAAGTACGTCCGCAGCGGGGGCACCGCGGGTTCGAGCAGCGCCACCACGTCGCCGCACTCCAGCGCCGTTGCGCACAGATAGCGGGGCAACACCGCGAGCCCCGCGCCGGTGATCGCGCAGGCGAGGACCGCACGCAGGTCGGGGACGATGACGGTGCCCGACGCTGCCGGGCGGGAGTCGAAGACGGCGGCCCAGTAGCGAGCGACGAACGGCAGCGACTCGTGCACCTCCACCACGGGGAAGTTCTCCAGGGCGGGCGCGCCCTCGCAGAGCAGCTTGTCGGAGCCGATACGGGCCTCCCAGCGCGGCGAGGCGACCAGGACGTGCTCCTCGTCGCAGAGCGGAGTCGCCGTGAGCAGGGCACCGCGCGGACGGGCCGTACTGATGGCCAGATCGTGATGTCCGGCGGCGAGCCCCTCCAGCGTCTCCTCGGCGTTGCCGAAGGAGGCGCGCAGAGCGAGGCCCTGACCGTCGTCTCCGGTGAGCTCCGTCAGCGCGGGCAGAGCGCGTTCGGCGGTGAACTCCGGCGGCCCGGCCAGGTGAAGGGTGCGTACTGAGGAGGCTTCGTCGAGGCCGGTCTCGGCGATCTCCACAAGGGCGTCCAGATGCGGGGCGGCCTTGTGGGCGAGCTCGTCGCCGATGGTCGTGGGGGTCACGCCGCGGGCCTGGCGCAGAAAGAGGGGTCGCCCCAGCTGACGTTCCAGAGTGCGGATCTGGGAGGTGACGGCCGGCTGCGAGAGGCCGAGCAACGCGGCGGCGCGGGTGAAGGAGCCAGCCCGGTGCACGGTCACGAAGGTCCGTAGCAAGGCCAGATCCATGGTGTGTCGCCCCTCTCTCCAGCCCCACGGCAGCGCTCAACTATAAATAAGTCGATAGGTCTCTGTCGCTACTGTGATTGGACACTGACACAGAGTCAACTAGCCTTGTTCGCGCGGTTCTTCGCGCGCAGAACCGGGACGGTCCGAGCCACGAGGGGGGAGGCTCGGACCGTCCGCCGTCCGATTTCGGGTTACTGATCGGTCGCCCAGGAAGCTGTCACCGCGCCGACTCATCGAGGGCGCGGAGCACATCCGCCACCAGGTCCTCGGGGTCCTCGGCGCCGACCGAGAACCGGATGAAGCCCTCCCCGACCGCGTCCCCGCCCCACCGTCCACGCCGCTCGGCCGTGGACCGCACCCCGCCGAAGCTCGTCGCACCGTCCACCAGGCGCAGCGCCTCGAGGAAACGGTCGGCACGCGCGCGCGTGGGCAACGAAAACGACACCACACACCCGTAGCGCCTCATCTGCTGCGAGGCGATCTTGTACGAGGGATCGTCGGGCAGCCCCGGATAGCGCAGTCCCGTCACCTCGTCCCGGCCGCGCAGCGCCTCGGCCAGGACCAGGGCGGTGGCGTTCTGCCGGTCGACGCGCAGCTGGAGCGTGGCGATGGAGCGGTGTGCGAGCCAGGCCTCCATCGGCCCCGGAATGGCACCGACGATCTTGCGCCAGCGCCGCACGGCGGCCATGGCCGGGCCTTCGCCACCAGTGACGTACCCCAGCAGAATGTCCCCGTGCCCGGTGAGCTGCTTGGTGCCGCTGGCCACCGAGAAGTCGGCGCCGAGCTCCAGCGGGCGCTGTCCGAGCGGGGTCGCCAGGGTGTTGTCGACGGCGACCAGGCAGCCACGCGCGCGTGCCGCCGCGGCGAGCCGCCGGATGTCGCACACATCGAGCCCAGGGTTCGACGGGCTCTCGATCCACAGCAGCTTCGCGCCGTCGAGTACGCCGAGCTGGGCGTCGCCGCCGGTCGGCGCGGTGCGCACTTCGATGCCGTACGCCTCGAGCTGCGCGCGTATGAGCGGCAGCACCTGGTAGCCGTCGCTGGGCAGCACGACCGTGTCGCCAGTACCCAGCTGTGAGAAGAGGACCGCCGAGGCGGCGGCCACACCCGAGGCGAACACTAGGGTCTCGACGCCGCCCTGGCCCGGCGCCTCCAGCTCGCCGATGGCGCGCTCCAGGTGGGTCCAGGTCGGGTTCTCGTCGCGGCCGTAGGTGTACGGGCCCGTGGGGTCCCCCGGCAGGTGGTAGTGGGCGGCGAAGACCGGCCCCGGGAGGGTCGGCTCGTGCTTGACGGGGTCGGGCAGCCCGGCCCGCACCGCGCGTGTGCCGTCGCCCGGCCCCGTAACGGCATCCGTCATGCCGCTTCTCCCTCCACGTGTTTCTGAACCGCGGCGAACAGACCGACGCTCGCCGCCTCGACCATCTCAAGGCATTCCTCGAAGCCGTCCATGCCTCCGTAGTAGGGGTCCGGTACGTCGAGGTCGTGGCCTGCGGATTCAGAAGAGGCGTGCGAAGCACTCGTTGAGGGGGGGTGGTCGGGCGACGGGCGGGAGTACGAGCGCAGGAGCTGGACCTTCTCCGCGTCCGCCGAGGTCGGCGCGAGGCGTCGCAGGGCCTCCAGATGGCCGCTGTCGAGCGCGATGACCAGGTCGAGCCGGGAGAACCACGAGGCCCGGAACTGGCGGGCCGTGTGGTCGCTGTCGTAGCCGTTCGCCTCCAGGACGGAAACGGTGCGCGGGTCGGCGCCGTCCCCCTCGTGCCAGCCGCCGGTGCCGGCACTGTCCACCTCGATCAGCCCGTCGAGCCCGGCCTCCGCCACACGCGTGCGGAAGACGGATTCGGCCATCGGGGAGCGGCAGATGTTGCCGGTGCAGACGAAGCACACGCGATAGGGCATCAGGGTCGCTCAGTCCTTGTCGGGGAGGACGACGTTCAGCGCCCAGGAGACGATCGAGATGATCAGGCCGCCCAGGACGGCGGTCCAGAATCCCTCGACATGGAAGCTCAGGTCGAGCTTGTCCGCGAGCCATGAGGTGAGCAGCAGCATCAGAGCGTTGATCACCAGGGTGATCAGGCCGAGCGTGAGGATGAACAGCGGGAAGGTGAGCACCTTCACAATCGGCTTGACCAGGAAGTTCACCAGGCCGAAGATCAGCGCCACGAGAAGCAGTGTGCCGATCTCCTTGCCCGTGCTGTCGCCGGTCAGGGTGATCTTGTCGAGTATCCAGACGGCGACGGCGAGAGCACCCGCGTTGGCGATCGTCTTGACTACGAAATTCTTCATGTGTCTGATCGTGGCAGACGAGATCGGTAACTAGTGCGGACGAGGGCGATGAAGGCATTCCGGCTGGATGAACTGGAGGCGGAGCGCGCCGCCAACGATGGTGCGTATCTCCAGTTTCTACGCGAGAAGAACATGTCGGTCGGCCTGTACGCGCTGAACGCGGGCACGCAGGACCCGCAGCAGCCCCACCGCCAGGACGAGGTGTACTTCGTAGTGAGCGGCCGCGCCGCGATCACGGTGGGCATGGAGACGACCCAGGTGGCGCGCGGCAGCGTCGTCTATGTGCCCGCAGGGGTGGCCCACAAGTTCCACCACATCAGCGAGGATCTGCGGGTTCTGGTGGTCTTCTCTCCGCCGGAGAGCTGACGTCCGGTCTCAGGGTTCCCTAGGGGAACGATCAGGGGAGGACAAGGGGTGCCGGGCCCCCGTCAACACCCCCTTCGCGCCTAGCATCGAAGGCAGGACATTCGAGACCCGTCGCCCCCTCAGCAGGGGGCGACGGGCAGAGAGACAAGGAACAAGGGCGATGCGTGAAATCTTCGAGGGGATGCCGTGGTGGGTGAAGTGGGTCGCGGTGCCGGTCATCGCTCTGGTCGTGTTCGGCGGCGTGATAGCGAGCGTCGTCGGGTTCGTGATCGGCCTGCTCTTCAAGGTGCTGGTGTTCGTGGCGCTGGTCGGCGGAGTCATGTACGTCGTACGGAAGTTCATGGCGAGCTCGTCGTCACGGAGCGACTGGTAGAGCGCCTGGTGGAGCAGCTCGTACGCGGCGGAAGCGGGCAGACGGGCTGCCGCAGGGGGTTGCCGACAACCGGTCGGCAACAACAGGAATCAACGATTCCCTCGGGGGAGGGAAGTTTCGGGGCAGGCCGTCCGCGAGCGGTGGCGGGCGGTTAAAGTCCGGAATTCGACGCGGGGTTGATCCCCGCGGGCGGCGCACAGACCCCTCCCGTGACACCCCCGCACGGGTGGCCCCCTCGCGCTTAGGGAGTGACCCTTGGCCACTGCTGACACCGCATCCCCAGGACCGAACGCCCCCTCCACCGAGCCGCACCCCACGACACTCATCGGATCCGTGCAGCGTGCGATGCGCCTCCTGGAATCCGCCGCCCAGCACGAGCACGGGGCGCCCGCCAAGCAACTGGCCCGCGAGGCCCACCTCGCGCTGCCCACGGCGTACCACCTGTTGCGCACCCTCGCCCACGAAGGCTATCTGCGCCGCGAGAAGGGCCTGTTCTTCCTCGGCGAGGCGGCCGAGCGACTCAGCAGCAGCGCCGCCCGGCAGAAACGTCGCAGCACGGTCGTCGACGCGCTCGCGCAGTGGCGCGATTCGATCGGTGTGCCCGTGTACTACGCGGTCTACCGAGAGGGCGAGATCGACGTCCAGTGCGTCGCCGACACCCCGGCCAATCCGGCGGTCGAGGAATGGGCCGACTTCCGCGAGACCGGACACGCCCACGCGATCGGCCAGTGCCTGCTGTCCCAACTCGACGAGGAGGCCCGCCGCGACCACCTCGACCGGTATCCCGTGCAGTCGATCACTCCGTACACGGTGCGTGACGATCACATTCTGTTGCGGCGCCTCGAAGGGACCAAACGAATGAAGCCCGTGATCGAGCGTCAGGAATACGCGTTGGGGACGGTCTGCGCCGCAATTCCGATCATTGCGGGCACCACGGTCGGCTCGATGGCCATCTCGCTGCCCGCCCACCAGGCGGACCGACTGCTGCCTGCGGCACGGCAGTTGCAGAACGAGATCGGCAGGCTGCCAGGGACGCTCGCCCTCTCTATCAGCATCTGAAAAATCACTCCTTGTGATCTGGTGTGTACGTTCAGCAAGATGCCAGCAGTGTCAGGTGGATGGTTCCTGGCCAGTCGACGTCAGACGGCGGGGTAGGCGATGCGCGAGTCAGTAGTACAGGCAGAGATCATGATGAGCTTTCTCGTGTCGGAGGAGCTCTCCTTCCGCATTCCGGTGGAGCTTCGATACGAGACCTGTGATCCCTATGCCGTACGGCTGACCTTCCACCTGCCCGGCGATGCCCCGGTGACCTGGGCCTTCGGCCGGGAGCTGCTGATCGACGGGGTGGGGCGGCCGTGTGGGGTCGGTGATGTGCACATTGCGCCCGCCGACTCCGAGGGGTTCGGCGATGTGCTGATCCGGCTCCAAGTAGGCGCCGACCAGGCGCTGTTCCGCTGCGGTGCGGTGCCGCTCGTGGCGTTCCTGGACCGCACGGACAAGCTGGTGCCACTGGGCCAGGAGCACTCTCTCGCCGACTTCGACACACATCTCGACGAGGCCCTGGACCGCATCCTGGCGGAAGAACAGAGCGCGGGCTGAGTCATACGGCACTCAGGGTGCCGTAACGCTTCAGCGCTTGCGGCGGCGCCCCCTCCCGCCGAGTACCGGCGTCCTGACGCCTGCCTGTGCCTGCTCCGGCGGTTGTGCCTGCGTAGGCGTCTGCGCCGGGGACGCGGAGCCGGGGCGGTCCGCCGAGACCACGAGAGCGGCCAGGGCCGTAGTGACCGGTACGGAGGCGACCAGGCCGATCGAGCCGACGAGCGTACGCACGATCTCCTCGGCGACCAGCTCACTGTTGGCCACCGTCCCCACGCTGCTCTGAGCGATCGAGAACAGCAGCAACAAGGGAAGCGCGGCGCCCGCGTACGCGAGGACGAGCGTGTTGACGACGGACGCGATGTGGTCGCGGCCGATACGGATACCCGCGCGGTACAGCCCGCGCCAGCCCATCGACGGATTGGCCGCGTGCAGCTCCCAGACCGCCGATGTCTGCGTCACCGTCACATCGTCGAGCACACCGAGCGAACCGATGATGACACCCGCGAGCAGCAGACCGCTCATGTCGATGCTCGGGTACAGGCCATGGATCAGACCGGTGTTGTCGTCCGTGTTGCCGGTGAGCGCGGACCAGTCGATGAACAGGGAGCCGAGCACCCCGATCAGCAGGAGCGAGAGCAGGGTTCCGAGCACCGCGACCGATGTTCGGGCGGAGAGGCCGTGGCAGGCGTAGAGCGCGATCAGCATGATGGCGCTCGCCCCGACGACCGCCACGACCAGGGGGTTCGATCCCTGAAGTATCGCGGGCAGGATGAAGAACGTCAGGAGAAGGAAGCTGACGGCCAGCGCGATCAGTGCCATCACGCCGCGCATCCGGCCCACCACGACCACGGCGAGCGCGAAGATCCCGGCGAGCAGCGCCATCGGGAGCCTGCGGTTCACATCGGTGACCGAGTACTGAAGGTCCCTGGGGGCGTCGGGCGCGTACGCCACGATCACTTCCTGCCCCTGGCTCAGCTGCCGCGACGAGTCAGGCTGGACGATCTCCGTGAAGGTACGGCCCTTGTCCTTGCCGGTGTCGACCCGGACCGTCGCCTTCTTGCAGATGCCGTTCGCCTGCTGCTGAGCGGAGGAGCCCTCCGCGGTCGAGGTGTCGCCGGTCGGAGTGCCCCCCGAGGCGTTGACGGACTTGCAGTCCACCTCGTCGACCTTGGTCACCGTGGCCTGCTGGGTCTGCCGGTCGAAGCCGACGCCGGTGCGTTCATGAGGTGGAGCGCCGCCTGGCCACAGCACGGCCAGGCCTACGACGACCGCCGTGGCGAAGGGAATCAGCACCGCGGCGATGACCTTGCGCAAGTGTTTGGACACGGGGGCTGGAGGACCGTGGCCATGGCTATGCGCATGGCTGTGGCCATGACCGTCACCAGAGCCGTGGTTGTCGCCGGGGCCGGGCCCGTGCGGCGGTTCGGACGGGGGAAGCGGGGGCTGATGCGTTGTAGTCACCGACCGATCATCGCAAGAACGGAAGGGGCCCACTGTTCAGCGCGCCCAATATGACGCTAGCGTGGAGGGACCTTTTGCACACGCGGGAGCTCGGAGCACCGGGCTGAGAGGGCGCTGACCTCCGTCCCGGCGATGTTTCACGTGGAACATCGCCGTACGGAAACCGCTGCGTCGACCGCTGAACCTGTTACCGGGTAATGCCGGCGTAGGGAGTAGGTCTCATGACCAACAAGGACGTACGCACGCCTGCCTCCAGCCAGACGGACGGGGACTCTCCCTCGTCCGGGAACGGCGAGGCCGGGAAGTCCATCGGCTGGCACAAGGGATATGTCGAGGGCTCGCACCCCGGCCTACGGGTGCCGGTCCGTCAGGTGCACCTCACCAACGGGCAGTCAGTCACCCTGTACGACGCCTCCGGCCCGTACACCGATCCGACCGTTGACACCGATGTCCGCAGGGGCCTGGCGCCACTGCGCGAGAATTGGGTCATCGCCCGCGGCGACACCGAGGAGTATCCAGGCCGTCCCATCCGCCCTGAGGACGACGGGATCAAGCACACCTCGCCGCGTGGCGGACTGCGCAACCTCGACGCCGTCTTCCCGGGGCGTCCGCGCCAGCCGCGCCGGGGTCGCGGCGGTACGGCCGTCACACAGCTCGCGTATGCCCGACGTGGCGAGATCACACCGGAAATGGAATTCGCGGCGGTCCGCGAGAACGTCGACCCGGAGGTCGTACGCGAGGAGATCGCCGCGGGACGGGCCGTGCTGCCCGCGAACGTCAACCACCCGGAGATCGAGCCGATGATCATCGGCAAGCGATTCCTGGTGAAAGTCAACGCCAACATCGGTAATTCGGCGGTCACTTCCTCCATCGAGGAGGAGGTCGAGAAGATGACCTGGGCGACCCACTGGGGCGCCGACACGGTCATGGACCTGTCCACCGGCCGCAATATCCACACCACCCGCGAGTGGGTGCTGCGCAACTCCCCCGTCCCCATCGGCACGGTCCCGATCTACCAGGCGCTCGAGAAGGTCGACGGCCGCGCCGAGGAGCTGACCTGGGAGATCTACAAGGACACGGTCATCGAGCAGGCCGAGCAGGGCGTGGACTACATGACCGTGCATGCGGGCGTGCGCCTGCCGTATGTACCGCTCACCGCGAACCGCAAGACCGGCATCGTCTCGCGTGGCGGCTCGATCATGGCGGCCTGGTGCCTCGCGCACCACAAGGAGTCGTTCCTCTACGAGAACTTCGAAGAGCTGTGCGAGATCCTGGCCGCCTACGACGTCACGTACTCGCTCGGCGACGGGCTGCGGCCCGGCTCGATCGCGGACGCCAATGACGCAGCCCAATTCGCGGAGTTGAGGACGCTCGGGGAACTCAACACGATCGCCAAGCGTTTCAACGTACAGACCATGATCGAGGGCCCGGGACATATTCCGATGCACAAGATCAAAGAGAACATCGACCTTCAGCAGGAGATCTGTGATGAAGCTCCGTTCTATACGCTCGGCCCGCTGACGACGGACGTCGCACCGGCGTACGACCACATCACCTCCGGCATCGGTGCCGCGATGATCGCCTGGTGGGGCACGGCCATGCTCTGCTATGTCACGCCCAAGGAACACTTGGGCCTACCCAACCGTGACGACGTCAAGACCGGCGTCATCACCTACAAGATCGCTGCCCATGCAGCCGACCTCGCCAAGGGGCACCCAGGTGCGCAGGAATGGGACGACGCGCTGTCCGACGCCCGCTTCGAGTTCCGCTGGGAGGACCAGTTCAACCTGGCCCTAGACCCTGACACGGCCCGAGAGTTCCACGACGAAACCCTCCCGGCCGAGCCCGCCAAGACGGCCCACTTCTGCTCGATGTGCGGGCCGAAGTTCTGTTCGATGAAGATCAGCCAAAGCATCACAGAGCGGTTCGGTGGTGACGCGGCTGAGGGGGCGTCTCCCGAAGAGGTCGCTGAGGGGATGCTGCAGAAGTCGAAGGAGTTCGCGGCGAGCGGGAACCGGGTGTACCTGCCGATCGCGGACTGAACCTGGTCCGGGCACGGCGGCAGCGCACCGCTCCGGGCTCCGGCCCTCGACTTTGTGGTCGTGGGCCGGGGCGCCCGTGCGGCTTGTCCGTCCGGCCGGAAGCTCCGGGTTCCGGTTCGGCTGCTTTCGGTGTCGCCCCGGTTGCTGCTACTCCGGCTGATGCTCCGGTCCCCCGAAGTCCGGGCTGGAGAAGTCCGGGCTCGAGTAGCTGGGGCGGGGGCCCGCCGCGGGGCCGCCGTCGGGGCTGCTGAAGCCCGGGCGGTTGTAGCCGAGGTGGGGGATTCGGCTGGTCGGCTGCGGCGGTGTCGTACGGCCGAGGGCCACTGAGCCCGGGTCGGCGAGTGCCTCTCGGAGGAACGGCATGATGCCGCGCTCCAGGAGAGCCTCGCGCCAGGCTTCCCTGGCCCGGCTCACTTCCTCGCTGCTCTCGCTCTGTGCGCCGGCCTGCAGCGAGCTCTCTCCGTTGCGCAGGGCGGTGAGCAGCAGCCCGACCGCGGCGATCAGGATCGCCGCCGCGGTCACCGCGCCGAAGACCCACCCGGTGGTGAGGAGAGTCTGGGCGAACGCCGGCTCGGGGTTGAGCATCTTCAGGAGGTAGCCGACGAGCAGGAAGATCGCCGAGGCGGTACCGGCGAGGACGGGAGTGAGTACCGCGGCGACGGCGACGGCGCCCGCCCCGGCGGTCTCGGCCGCCTCCCCGACCGTGGCGGCGAGTCCCACCGCACTCGTGCCCGGGTCCGTGGATCCGGATCCTTCGTGGACGCGTGGGGTGGGCGGCGCCGGCTGGCGCAGTTCCTCGCGGACCTTCACGTAGTGCTGATATTCGGTCGCTGCGGCGGCCGTGATGAGAGCGGAGGCGTTGAGCGCCATGGTGCGCAGTTGTTCGGGGTTGAGCCGCTGGCCTACAGCGGCGAGTTCCGGACGGTGTGGTGCGGAGCGCAGCGCCTCATCGAGGAGCCGCTCGTACTCTTGGCGGTCCTCACTCAGCAGGTGCTGCGGAACGCTGTTCATGTGCATCCCCCGATGCTCCGTAGGGCTTGGGGCTCGGCATGCTGACGAGCCGTCGGGCAGAAACGGAGGGGAGCCTGCTACGGATAAGCCGATGGTAGAGCGGAGACAGCACGCGGTGACAGGGGGTTTCCGGAAATTGCCCCTTGGCCGGCACCGTCCCCGGTGGGAGAACGCCTGCCCGGAGAGGGGTCAGTTATCCAGGGGCAGTTGCTGGACCAGTAGCTTTCCGGCCATGGTCACGCCGCCGTCCATCGCGATGGCCAGCCCGTCGGCGTACACATGCGGTCCTTCGACCACAGGGCCCGCGGCATCGTCGTCGTCCTCCGAGCCGACCTCGCCGAGGAGATACGGAATGGGGCTGTGACCATGGACGATGCGGGAGCCGCCGTACATGTCGAGGAGTTCGCGCACGGCCTGGGCGCCCCCGTCGTCGCGGAACGCGAAGCGCTTGGTGAACTTGCGGAAGAGGTCCCAGCATTCGTCCGCGTCGTTACGTGTGAGGGCTTCGCGAACGGTGTCGTTGACCGCTTCGATGGAGTCGCCGTAGTCGAGATAGGCGGTGGTGTCGGAGTGCACCAGCAGGTGCCCGTCCGCCAGCTCCATCGCGTCGAGGCGGGCCATCCACTGCAGATGGTGGTCCTCGAGGCGTTCCATGTCGGTCTTCTGGCCGCCGTTGAGCAGCCAGGCGGCCTGGAAAGTGGCCGTACCGGCACCGGAGTTGACAGGGGTGTCGCCGAATCGCTTGGCGCCGAGCAGCAGCAGCTCGTGATTGCCCATCAGCGCCTTGCAGTAGCCGCCGGCCGCGGCGGCCTCGGCGGACAGCCGCATCACGAGGTCGATGACGCCGATGCCGTCGGGCCCTCGGTCAGTGAAGTCCCCGAGGAACCACAGCCGTGCGGTGCCCGCCGACCAGCGGCCGTCGATGTCGATGAGGCCCTTCTCGCGCAGCGCGGCGACGAGTTCGTCGAGGTAGCCGTGCACATCGCCGACGACGTACAGCGGGCCCGGCCCTGCGGTGGCCTGCGGGACGGTCGCGGCTTCGGGGCTGATCGGCACCTGAAGGGTGTCACCGCGGTTGATGACGGGCAGATCGCGCTGCGTCGGTGTATAGCCCTCGGCGTCCTCGCCCGGTCTGGTGCCCTCACCGGGAGGCATCTGCTGCGCATGAGGCGGCTGTTGCGGATGAGATCCGGGCTGAGCGTAAGGGCCGGAGGGCTGCGCATACGGATCGGCTTCGTGGACGTACGCAGGCACGCGGAAGTCGCGCACCGTCGGCGTCCGCACCTCGGGTCCCTGACCGGCCCCCTGAGTCATCGACCCCTCCACCACCATCGCGCCGCATCTGCACCGCATCGGACTGCCTGGTCGCAGCGGCCCGCGGTGTCGTGCGCCCATCATAGGAATGCGGATCGCGCCATGTGATGACCCAGGGGTGGTGAATCGGGGCAGGACCCCAGTTCACCGTGGTTTTCTCCCGAATTGCAAGGGCTTTCACACCGGATGTCACCGCCTGACGTCACTCTTCTTCCGGTGATCGGGGCGGGCTGACGGTCGTACGCGGCGGCCGTCGCTCGGAGGAGGTCCGCACGATCAACTCCGTAGGTATCACCTGCTCGACCGGTTGGTCCGATTCGACCCCCTCGATGGCGTCGATGAGGAGCTGGACCACGGCCGTGCCGATGTGGCGCGGTTTGAGTGAAAGAGTAGTGAGGGGCGGCTCGGTGTTGGCGTACACGGCGGACTCGCTGCAGCAGACGAGCAGCAGATCCTCCGGTACGCGCAGACCGTAGCGGCGAGCGGCCGCGAGGAGGTCGGTGCCGTTCGGGTCGAACAGTCCGTACACGGCGTCGGGCCGGTCGGGCCGGGCGAGCAGCCGGTCGGCGGCGACGGCTCCCGCGCAGGGATCGTGCGCGGGGTAGGCCTCGTACACCGGATCCTGGCCGACGCGCTCGCACCAGCGCAGGTACGCGGTCGTCGACAGATGCGTGTACGTGTCCGTGGAGGTCCCGGTGAGCAGGCCGATCCGGCGGGCGCCCGCGTCGGCCAGGTGGTCGAGGATGCCCATGACCGCGGCTTCGTGGTCGTTGTCCACCCAGGCGGTCACCGGGAGCGAGCCGGCCGGGCGGCCGTCGGAGACCACCGGTAAACCCTGGCGGACCAGTTCGCTGACGACGGGGTCCTGGTCGGAGGGGTCGATGACCACGGTTCCGTCCAGGGCCACGTTCGACCACACGTCGTGGCGCGAGGTGGCGGGGAGGATGACCAGGGCGTAGCCCCGGGCGAGCGCGGCCGAGGTGGCGGCTCTGGCCATCTCCGCGAAATACGCGAACTCCGTGAAGGTGAAAGGTTCATCCCCGTAGGTCGTGACGGTCAGGCCGATGAGGCCCGACTTTCCGGTACGGAGCGTGCGGGCCGCGGCGGAGGGGCGATAGCCCAGCCGGTCGGCGACCTCGCGGACATGGCGTCGGGTGGCGTCCGGGAGCCGGCCCTTGCCGTTGAGTGCGTCGGACACGGTCGTGATGGAGACTCCGGCGGCCGCGGCCACGTCTCTGATGCCCGCCCGGCCCGGCCGACTGCCTCGACGGGTGGTCTCGGCCCGGCTCACCTGGTGCTTCCCTGCTGCTGTCATGGCGAGCCGATAGTAGGGCTCATGCGGTGGGGTAGTGCGGACGCATATTCACTCGTTGACAGGCACGTTTCTGCATGGTCGAGAGCACTCAATTGTCTTGGAAGAGAAGGTAGTTGAGCGATTCAATGACAGTACGTCACTTGTTGGGGCGCATGGGCCTGCCGAAGGGGTCATGTTTCGAAGAGGTCTCAACTCACCTGCATGGGGGATGCGCGCCACGGCGCGAGCCACCGGCGCTTGAACCGGAGAGCGGCGCGCCCCCCACTTCGTACGCCTCCGGGGGCCGATGCCCGAGGGCCGCCTACGCGGTCGGTCCCGAGCCATACGCAGCGGCGCCGAATCCTCTTAAGGTGAGGAGTATTGGTAGCCGGTGGTGGTCATGAGCCGGAGACGGTCACGAGGAGGACTGCGGTGAGCGAGACGAGCCCCAAGCTGCGTGCCGAGCTGGAGGGTATCCCCACCTACAAGCCGGGGCGTGGTCCATCAGCGGCTGCCGCCGCGGGCGCCGCGGTCGGCGGTCGGGTGGCGTACAAGCTGTCCTCCAACGAGAACCCGTATCCGCCGCTGCCCGGGGTGATGGAGACCGTGGCCGCGGCGATGGGCTCCTTCAACCGTTACCCGGACATGGCGTGCACGGCGCTGATGAGTGAGCTGGCGGACCGGTTCGCGGTGCCGCTTGCGCATCTGTCCACCGGCACGGGCTCGGTCGGCGTCGCCCAGCAGCTGTTGCAGGCCACGAGCGGTCCTGGTGACGAGGTCATCTACGCCTGGCGGTCCTTCGAGGCGTACCCGATCATCACGCAGATCAGCGGGGCGACTTCGGTGCGGGTGCCGTTGACGCCGGGGGACGTGCACGATCTCGATGCGATGGCGGACGCGGTCACCGAGCGGACGCGGCTGATCTTCGTCTGCAACCCCAACAACCCCACCGGCACCGTGGTGCGCCGGGCTGAGCTGGAACGGTTCCTCGACCGGGTGCCGAGCGATGTCCTGGTGGTCCTCGACGAGGCCTACCGGGAGTTCATCCGCGACCCTCAGGTGCCGGACGGCGTCGAGATCTACCGCGAGCGGCCGAACGTGTGCGTGCTGCGTACGTTCTCCAAGGCGTACGGTCTCGCCGGACTGCGGGTCGGCTTCGCGATCGCCCATGAGCCGGTGGCGGCGGCGCTGCGCAAGACCGCCGTGCCCTTCGGTGTGAGCCAGCTCGCGCAGGACGCGGCGGTCGCCTCACTGCGCGCCGAGGACGAGCTCCTCGGCCGGGTGGGCTCGCTGGTGTGCGAGCGCACGCGCGTCGTCGAGGCCTTGCGTGGGCAGGGTTGGACGGTGCCCGAGACGCAGGCGAACTTCGTCTGGCTGCGGCTTGGCGAGCGCACGGTCGACTTCGCGGCGGCCTGTGAGCAGGCCGGGGTCGTTGTGCGGCCTTTCCCGGGGGAGGGCGCGCGCGTGACGGTCGGCGAGACCGAGGCGAACGACATCTTCCTGAAGGCGACGGAGGGGTTCCGCAAGGAGTTCTAGCCTCCGGCGGCCGGCAGGGTTCCGTCGTGGACGGGGCTCTGCCGGCGGGTCTCCTGCCCCTCGTGTCATAACGCTCTGACCTGCTCCTTCGCGCCAGTGGTCGGATGGTCCACGCTTAGGGACCCCCCACCCTTCACGGCTCGAGCGGACATGCGTCATAATTGCTTGTGAATGTGAACGCGTTCACAAGCTAGCCCGGTTGATCCCGTTATGTCTGCGAACAAGCGGGTCAAACTGCCGCTGTGACCACGGCGACGTAAGGAGAATGACGACGTGGACCTGGCTCTGGCGCCGGAGACCCTGGCGCGATGGCAGTTCGGCATCACCACCGTCTACCACTTCCTCTTCGTCCCCCTGACCATCTCGCTCGCCGCGCTCACAGCCGGCCTGGAGACCGCCTGGGTGCGCACGGGGAAAGAGAAGTACCTCAGGGCGACGAAGTTCTGGGGGAAGCTCTTCCTGATCAATATCGCGATGGGTGTCGTCACGGGCATCGTGCAGGAGTTCCAGTTCGGCATGAACTGGTCCGACTACTCGCGCTTCGTCGGTGACGTCTTCGGTGCCCCGCTCGCCTTCGAGGCCCTGATCGCGTTCTTCTTCGAGTCCACGTTCATCGGCCTGTGGATCTTCGGCTGGGACAAGCTGCCGAAGAAGATCCACCTGGCCTGCATCTGGATGGTCTCGATCGGCACGCTTCTGTCGGCGTACTTCATCCTCGCGGCCAACTCCTGGATGCAGCACCCCGTCGGCTACCGGATCAACGAGCAGCGGGGCCGCGCCGAGCTTACCGACTTCTGGCTGGTCCTGACCCAGAACACCACGCTCAACCAGGTCTTCCACAGTTTCTCGGCGGCCTTCCTGACGGGTGGCGCCTTCATGGTGGGCATCGCGGCCTTCCACCTGATGCGCAAGAAGCACATCCCGGTGATGCGGACCTCGCTCCGGCTCGGCCTGGTCACCCTGGCGGTCGGCGGTCTGTTCACCGCGGTCAGCGGGGACACCCTCGGCAAGGTCATGTACGAGCAGCAGCCGATGAAGATGGCTGCCGCCGAGGCGCTGTGGGAGGGCGAGAGCCCGGCGCCCTTCTCCGTGTTCGCGTACGGGGACGTCGACAAGGGGCACAACAAGGTCGCCCTGGAGATACCCGGACTGCTCTCCTTCCTTTCTCACAGTGACTTCGAGTCCTATGTGCCCGGCATCAACGACACCAATGAGGCCCTGCAGGAGAAGTTCGGCCCCGGTGACTACAAGCCCATCGTCCCGGTCGCCTACTGGGGCTTCCGCTGGATGATCGGCTTCGGTATGGCGTCCTTCTCGCTCGGCCTGTTGGGGCTGTGGCTCACACGGAAGAGGTTCCTGCTGCCGGCCGCGGTGCGGACCGGCGAGGACGAGATACCGCATCTGGTGCTGCTGAAGAAGCCGCTCGGTCGGAGACTCACCCGGCTGTACTGGCTGCTGGCACTGTGGACGATGGCGTTCCCGCTGATCGCCAACGCCTGGGGCTGGATCTTCACCGAGATGGGCCGCCAGCCGTGGGTCGTCTACGGCGTGCTGCAGACCCGCGACGCGGTCTCCCCCGGCGTATCCCAGGGCGAGATCATCACCTCGATGATCGTCTTCACGACGCTCTACGCGGCCCTCGCCGTCATCGAGGTCAAGCTGCTCGCGAAGTACGTCAAGGCCGGACCGCCCGAACTCACCGAGGCCGACCTCAATCCGCCCACGAAGATCGGCGGCGACTCCCGTGACGCCGACAAGCCGATGGCCTTCTCCTACTAGGCCCAGGGAGCTGCAGAGTCATGGAACTTCACGACGTCTGGTTCGTCCTCATCGCCGTCCTGTGGATCGGTTACTTCTTCCTGGAGGGCTTCGATTTCGGGATCGGTGTCCTCACCAAGCTGCTCGCCCGTGACCGGCCCGAGAAGCGGGTGCTGATCAACACCATCGGGCCGGTCTGGGACGGCAACGAGGTCTGGCTGCTCTCCGCGGGCGGTGCGACCTTCGCCGCCTTCCCTGATTGGTACGCCACGCTCTTCTCCGGCTTCTATCTGCCGCTGCTGCTCATCCTGGTCTGCCTGATCGTGCGCGGAGTCGCCTTCGAGTACCGGGTGAAGCGGCCCGAGGAGAGCTGGCAGCGCAACTGGGAGAGCGCGATCTTCTGGACCTCGCTGATCCCCGCTTTCCTGTGGGGCGTGGCCTTCGGCAACATCGTGCGGGGCGTGAAGATCGACCGGGACATGGAGTACGTCGGCAACCTCTGGGACCTGCTCAACCCGTACGCCATCCTGGGCGGCCTGGTGACGCTGACGCTGTTCACCTTCCATGGAACGGTGTTCGCCGCGCTCAAGACGCTGGGCGACATCCGGGAGCGGGCGCGGAAGCTGGCGCTGCGGCTCGGTGTGGTGACCGCCGTGCTCGCGCTGGTCTTCCTGGGCTGGACCCAGGCCGACAAGGGCGACAGCACGAGCCTGGTCGCGTTGATCGTGGCGGTGGTCGCGCTGGTCGCGGCGATCGGGGCGAACCAGGCGGGGCGCGAGGGCTGGGCGTTCGCCCTGTCCGGCATCACCATCGTGGCCGCCGTGGCGATGCTCTTCCTGACCCTCTTCCCGAACGTCATGCCGTCCTCGCTCAATGACGACTGGAGCCTGACGGTCACCAACGCCTCGTCGAGCCCGTACACGCTGAAGATCATGACCTGGTGCGCCGGGATCGCGACACCGGTCGTGGTGCTCTACCAGGGGTGGACGTACTGGGTGTTCCGCAAGCGGATCGGTACGCAGCACATCGCTGAGGCTGCGCACTGAGCTCGCTCACCATCTGAATTCAGGGGCACGTTTCACGTGAAACGTGCCCGTTGAGAAGCAGGTGTGTTTCACGTGAAACACGCCTGCTTGACCCGAGGGTGTGTTTCACGTGAAACCGATCGACCCGCGACTGCTCCGGTACGCTCGCGCCACTCGCCTCTTCCTGGTGGCGGTCGTAGTGCTGGGCGCTGCCGGGGCGGCGCTGGTCATCGCCCAGGCGATGCTCATCGCCGAGATAGTGGTCGGCGCCTTCCAGTATGGGCTGGAGGTTGCCGACCTCCGCACGCCGCTCCTGCTGTTGGTGGCCGTCGCAGGTGGTCGGGCGCTCGTCTCCTGGCTCACGGAACTCGCCGCGCACCGGGCCGGCGCGGCGGTCAAGTCGGAGCTGCGGGGGCGGCTGCTGGAGCGCGCGGGCGCGTTGGGGCCGGGGTGGCTGAGCGGGCAGCGGACGGGGTCACTGGTCGCGCTCGCCACCCGCGGAGTTGATGCCCTCGACGACTATTTCTCGCGCTACCTCCCGCAGTTGGGGCTCGCGGTGGTCGTGCCGGTGGCGGTGCTGGCGCGGATCGTCACGGAGGACTGGGTCTCGGCGGCGATCATCGTCGGCACACTGCCCCTCATCCCCGTCTTCATGGTGCTCATCGGCTGGGCCACGCAGTCCCGGATGGACCGTCAGTGGCGGCTGCTGTCACGGCTCTCGGGGCATTTCCTCGACGTGGTCGCCGGTCTGCCCACGCTCAAGGTGTTCGGACGGGCCAAGGCGCAGGCAGGGTCGATCCGGCGGATCACCGGCGAGTACCGGCAGGCGACCATGCAGACTCTGCGGATCGCCTTCATCTCGTCCTTCGCGCTGGAACTGCTCGCCACGCTGTCGGTCGCCCTGGTCGCGGTGACCATCGGGATGCGGCTCGTCCACGGCGACATGGATCTGTACGTGGGGCTGGTCATCCTCGTTCTCGCGCCCGAGGCCTATCTGCCGTTGCGGCAGGTGGGGGCGCAGTACCACGCGGCGGCGGAGGGGCTGTCCGCCGCGGAGGAGATCTTCTCGGTGCTGGAGACGCAGGTGCCGGACTCCGGGACCACGATCGTGCCGCCCACCGGCGTGATTCGCTTCGAGGGGGTGACGGTCCGGTACCCGGAGCGACCGTCCGGAGCCGTGTCGGACGTGTCCTTCGCGGTCGAACCCGGCGAGACGGTCGCGCTCGTCGGGCCCAGCGGCGTGGGCAAGTCGACGCTGCTGAACGTGCTGTTGGGGTTCGTGAAGCCCGCGTCGGGTCGGGTGCGCATCGGGGGAGTCGACCTTGCCGAGGCCGACTTGGCCAAGTGGCGATCGCATGTGGCCTGGGTGCCGCAGCGGCCCCATCTGTACGCGGGGTCCATCGCCGAGAACGTCCGGCTGGCGCGACCCGCCGCGGACGACTCCGACGTACGCAGGGCGCTGGGTGACGCGGGCGCGCTCGAGTTCGTGGACGCGCTGCCCGACGGGATGCGGACCGTACTCGGCGAGGACGGGGCCGGGCTGTCCGCGGGGCAGCGGCAACGGCTCGCGCTGGCCCGGGCGTTCCTCGCGGACCGGCCCGTGCTGCTGCTCGACGAGCCGACGGCTTCGCTGGACGGCGAGACCGAGGCCGAGGTGGTGGAGGCCGTCCGGCGTTTGGCGGTGGGGCGGACGGTGCTGCTCGTGGTACACCGGCCGGCGCTGCTGGGGGTGGCGGATCGGGTGGTGCGGCTGGAGTCCGCGGTGCCCGTCGCGGGAGCCGGTTCCGCACACCCCGGCGGTACGGAAGCGCGCCGCACCGCAGCGGTGGCAGTGTCCACGGCCGGCCATGACGAACTGCCGCTCTCCACTGAGGAGCGGGGCGGCGTCCTCGCCCGCGTCCGTGCCATGGCCGGACCCAGGCCCGGTCGGCTCGCGCTCGCTCTCGTGCTCGGCAGCCTCGCACTCGGCAGTGCCGTGGGGCTGATGGCCACCTCGGGGTGGCTGATCTCGCGGGCCTCGCAGCAGCCTCCCGTGCTGTATCTGATGGTCGCCGTCACGGCCACGCGGGCGTTCGGGATCGGGCGGGCCGTCTTCCGGTACGCCGAGCGGCTGGTGTCGCACGATGCCGTGCTGCGGATGCTGGCCGACACCCGGGTCGCCGTGTACCGGCGGCTCGAACGGCTCGCACCCGCGGGGCTGCGGACCGCCCGGCGCGGTGACCTGCTCTCGCGGCTCGTCGCCGATGTCGACGCGCTGCAGGACTACTGGCTGCGCTGGCTGCTGCCCGCCTCGGCCGCGGTCGTCGTGTCCGCCACCTCCGTGGGGTTCACGGCCTGGCTGCTGCCTGAGGCCGGGGCCGCCCTCGCCCTCGGGCTGCTCGCCGCCGGAGCCGGCGTTCCCCTGGTGACCAGCGCCGTCGCGCGTCGCGCGGAGCGCAGGCTGGCCCCCGCCCGCGGCGTCCTGGCGACTCGTGTGGCCGATCTCCTCACGGGGACGGCCGAGTTGACGGTTGCCGGTGCGCTGCCCGCGCGCACCGCCGAAGCGCGGCGGGCCGACGCCGCGCTCACCCGCATCGCGTCGCGCACCGCGACCGCCACCGCGCTCGGCGACGGGCTCATCGCGCTCGTCTCCGGGCTCACCGCGGCGGTCACCGCGCTCGTCGGCGCCCAGGCGGTCGCCGACGGACGCCTCAGCGGCGTGCTGATGGCCGTCGTCGTCCTCACCCCGCTCGCCGCCTTCGAGGCCGTCCTGAGCCTGCCGCTCGCGGTCCAGTACCGGCAGCGGGTGCACAAGAGCGCCGAGCGCGTGTACGAGGTCCTGGACGCCCCCGATCCCGTACGCGAACCTGAGCGGCCGAGGCAGGCGCCCGTGTCGCCGTTCCCACTCGTCCTCGATGGGCTGTCCGCCCGCCACCACGGGCAGGACCGGGATGCGCTGGCCGGGCTCCACCTGACGCTCGGACGAGGGCAGAGGATCGCCGTCGTCGGGCCCTCCGGGTCCGGCAAGACGACCCTCGCGCAGGTGCTGCTGCGGTTCCTGGACGCGGACGCGGGGACGTACACGCTGGGCGGCGTGGATGCGTACGACCTCGGCAGTGACGACGTACGACGCCTGGTCGGGCTATGCGCGCAGGACGCGCATCTCTTCGACAGCTCGGTGCGTGAGAACCTGCTGCTCGCCCGGAAGGACGCGACCGAGGACGAACTGCGTGACGCGCTCGGACGGGCCCGGCTGCTCGACTGGGCCGACACTCTGCCCGAGGGGCTCGACACGCTGATCGGCGAGCACGGGGCACGGCTGTCCGGCGGGCAGCGGCAACGGCTCGCGCTGGCCCGTGCACTGCTCGCCGACTTCCCGGTCCTCGTCCTCGACGAGCCCGCGGAGCACCTCGACCTTCCGACCGCCGACGCGCTGACCACCGATCTGCTCGCCGCGACCGAGGGCCGTACGACGTTGCTGATCACCCACCGGCTGGCGGGTCTGGAGACCGTGGACGAGGTGATCGTGCTGGCGGATGGACGCGTGGCGCAGCGGGGCCCGTACGGGGAACTGGCCGCCGTGGACGGTCCGCTGCGGGAGATGCGGGAGCGGGAGGAGGCCTCGGAGCTGTTGGCGGTGGTTCATTGAGCCGGCCAAGCTCCGTACGGAGCAGCCAAGTCTCCGTACGGAACCGCCCCGTCGGCGGCCCACTCAAGTGCCGTGAACGAGGCCGCTGTTCGGAGCAGCAAAGTGGTCCGTCCGTGGCATTCGCTCCCCCAGGCGTACGACTTGAACAGGCCCGCGGCCCCGGCGCGGGACACGATCCGTTTCATGCGCCCATCTCGACGCCATCCCCTGCTCGTACCGGCGCTGCTGTGCGCGCTGGCCGTTCCGACGGCCCGGCCCACGGCGGCCATAGGGGCTGCCGACGGTCCCGAGGGCCTCAGCACCAAGGTGGCGCGGCTCGTCGAGAAGGCGTCCGCCATGACGCAGCGGTACGAGGAAGGGCGCAGGAAGGCCGAGGTGCAGCGGTCCCGGGCACAGCGGCTGGAGCGGCTACTCGCGCGGGAGCGACGGGACATCGCCGTGCTGCACGGGGACCTCGGCCGGATCGCGCGCGCCCAGTACCGCAGCGGCGGAGGGCTTCCGCACACCGCGCAGTTGCTGCTCGCGGACAGCCCCGATGAGTTGATGCGCGGTCAGTATGCCGTCTGGCAGGCGGATCTGGCGGTCAACAACGCCGTCACCAAGAGCCGCCGCGCCGAGGCACGGCTCGCCACTGACAAGGCGAAGGCCGCGAAGGCCTGGCAGACGCTGGAACGGCGCAATGCCAAGCTCGCCGAGATGAAGCGGGGGATCGAGCAGCAGCTCGAAGCGGCGCAGTCGACGCTTCAGGGGCAGGCGGACGCCTCGGTCGCGGCGGGTGCGTGCCGGGGCGCTGTCCGGCTCGACCAGCCGGAAACGGGCTTCACGGCGGCTTGGGTCGCGCCGCTGGAGACGTATGAACTCTCCGCGGGCTTCGGGAGCGGCGGTGAGCACTGGGCGAGTCGGCACACCGGGCAGGACTTCGCGGTGGACATCGGCACGCCGGTGCGGTCGGTGGGCGAGGGGCGCGTGGTCAAGGTGTCGTGCGGCGGCCCGTTCGGCATCGAGGTCGTGGTGCGACACCCAGGGGGCTACTACACGCAGTACGCGCATCTCGCGTCCGCCGCCGTCGACCAGGGGGAGCGGGTGGCCACCGGGCAGTGGATCGGCCAGTCGGGTACGAGCGGCAACTCCACCGGACCGCACCTGCACTTCGAGGTGCGCCTGACGCCGTATCACGGTTCGGGCGTCGATCCGGTGGGGTGGCTGGCCGAGCGCGGAGTGCAGCTCAACTAGGAGAGGGCCAGCATCCGCTCGATCACGACCGCCACCCCGTCCTCGTTGTTGGCGACCGTGCGTCCTGAGGCCGCGGCGATCACGTCGGGGTGCGCGTTGCCCATCGCGTACGACGTGCCTGCCCAGGTGAGCATTTCCACGTCGTTCGGCATGTCCCCGAAGGCGACGACCTCCTCGTGCGAGATGCCGCGCTCGGCGCAGCACAGCGCGAGCGTGCTGGCCTTGGAGACACCGGGGCCGCTGATCTCCAGCAGTGCGCTGGGGCTGGAGCGGGTCACGCCTGCGCGGTCGCCGATGGCAAGGCGGGCGGTCATGAGGAAGTCGTCCGGGGCGATCTCGTGGTGGAACGCCAGAATCTTGAGCACCGGCTCGTCGGCACCGGGGCCGTCCGGCGCCAGGATTTTCTCGGCGGGCGCGAGGGTGTCCGGGATCTCCATGTGCAGCTTCGGATACGACGGCTCCTGGTGGAAGCCGTACGTCTGCTCGATGGCGAACACGGTCCCCGGTGCGGCCTCGCGGAGCAGCCGCACGGCATCGAGCGCGTTCTCCCGTGCCAACTCCCGGATCTTGACGAAGCGGTGGTTGCCGGCGCCGCCGTGCAGGTCGACCACGGCGGCACCGTTCCCGCAGATGGCGAGGCCGTGGCCGTGGACATGGTCGCTGACGACGTCCATCCAGCGGGCGGGGCGGCCGGTCACGAAGAAGACCTCGATGCCGGCCTCCTCGGCGGCGGCCAGAGCGGCGACCGTGCGTTGCGAGACGGACTGGTCGTCGCGCAGCAGGGTGCCGTCCAGATCCGTTGCGATCAGCCGGGGCGGAACGGTGGAGGCCGGAGTCTGGGGCCGGCGGGTCGCTGAGGTCACGCCGCCATTGTCCCGCAGCTGCCCGCACGGCCGTACGACGGACCGCGCACATGGCCGTGCGAGAGATCGCACACCTGGGGGTCGTACGCCCTGACCTGCGGTGCCGGTGCCCGGAAGAGCATCAGCTCAGCTGCTCGACCGCTTCCGTCGCGATCTGCTCGAAGACCTTCTCGTCCGCCGCGAAGTCCGAGTCCGGGATGGGCCAGTGGATCACGATGTCCGTGAAGCCGAGCTCCCTGTGTTTGCCGGCGAAGTCGACGAACGCGTCGAGGGATTCCAGTGGACGGCCGCGGTCCGGGGTGAAACCGGTGAGCAGGATCTTGTCGAGCTCGTCGACGTCACGGCCGACCGCATCGCACGCGGCGGCCAGCTTCTCGGCCTGTCCCCGAAGGGCCTGGACCGACTGCTCCGGAGTGCCCGTCTCGAACAGTTTCGGGTCGCCCGTCGTCACCCACGCCTGCCCGTACTGCGCGGCGAGACGCAGCCCGCGCGGCCCGGTGGCGGCCACCGCGAAGGGCAGCCGGGGGCGCTGGACGCAGCCGGGGATGTTGTAGGCCTCGTACGCCGAGTAGAACCGGCCGTCGTACGAGACGGAGTCCTCGGTGAGCAGCCGGTCGAGCAGCGGTACGAACTCGCCGAAGCGGTCGGCCCGCTCGCGCGGCGTCCAGGGTTCCTGGCCGTTCTTCAGCAGCGCCCTGGCGTCGAAGCCGCTGCCGCCCGCGCCGATACCGAGGGTGACGCGTCCACCGGAGATGTCGTCGAGCGAGATCAGTTCCTTGGCGAGGGCCACCGGGTGCCGGAAGTTCGGCGAGGTCACGAGAGTGCCCAATCGCATGCTCTGCGTAGCAGCCGCTGCCGCGGTCAATGTGGGCACCGTCCCGAACCACGGCCCGTCCCGGAAGCTGCGCCAGGAGAGGTGGTCGTAGGTGTAAGCGGCGTGAAACCCGAGGTCTTCGGCCCGCTGCCAGATCTTCTGTCCCTCGCCCCACCGATGGATGGGAAGGATTACGGTGCTCAGTCGCATGCCTGCGAGCCTATGCTCCAGTGACCCGAGCAACGGGAGTACCAGACCTCCCCGGATGGGGCTGCGCCGCTCTCGATGGCTCCTCCACCGTATCCGGTGACGGTCGGCGCCCATGCTCACCACCGCTGCCATTACGTCCCGGTCCGCTGCCAGACCGCCGTGAGTGCTGCGAGCGGGTCGGCGTCGGCCGGTGCCGCGGGCCACCACTCGCCGTCGTCGTCCCGGAGGTAGGGATACCAGCGGGCGTCGGGCCCCAGGCGCAGCTGGATGGCGTGGTCGGTGAGGGTGAGGCGGTTGCGCCAGGTCCTCAGGGGGACGGGGACGGTGGTCATCTCGGTGAGGGCGGTGGTCAGGGCGGTGCGGGCGGCTGTCATCGCCGCCGGGTCGGGGGTGTGGGGCTGTTCGGCGACGGTGAGGCCGGTGGGGCCGCCGTGGCGCCAGGCGCGGGTGAGGCGGGCGAACGAGGTCGGGTTGGCGCCGGTGTTCTCGATGAGGCGGCGGAACCACTCGGGTCCGGGGCCGCTCGCGGCGATCCGTACCGCGTCCTGGTGCTGGGTCAGGTGCAGGCCGACGGTGTCGCCCGCCAGTAGACGGGTGGCGCGTGCGGCGGTGTCGGTCATGAGGCGCTCCAGGCCCGTGGCGGTCAGACCGCTGCCGGGCGGTGGGGTGACGGGGAGCGCGGCGGTGTGAGCGGCCGGTTCGGGAGGTTCGGGCAGCTGGGGCGTGTGGTCGGCCCAGCGGGTGTACGCGGCGGCTGCCGGGACGCCGGTCGCAGCCGGTGGGCTCGCGGTCTCCTGGGTTGCCGTACGGCGGGCGCGCAACTGGGCGAGGACCTCCTCGCGGCTGCGGCCGCGCAGCGCGAAGAGCACGAACGGGTCGGCGTCGATGGTGGCGGCGATGGCGTAGCAGAGCGCGGCGGCGTGCTTGCAGGGGTATCCCCAGTCGGGGCAGGAACAGTCCGGGTCGAGTTCGGTGGGCTGCGGCAGCAGGGGGACTCCTGCCTGGCGGGTGTCGTCGACGAGTTCGGCGGGCATCTCGCCGTCGAGGAGTGCGGCGAGATGCCCGGCTCGGGCCGCGACGGTGTCGAGCAGGGTGTCCCACTGGGCATCTGTGAGGACGGGCAGGTGGACGGCGGAGCGGTACGGGCGCGGTTGGCTGCCCTGGACGGCGGCTTTGACCTGGCCGGGGGCGATGGTGACAGGGCCGACCATGCCCTTGCGGGCGTAGGTGCGTCCGCGGGACAGGCGCCCGGCGTCCAGGGTGGAGTCCTCCAGGGCCGTCACCCACGCCCGGCCCCACCAGGTCGCGGCGAAGGCGCGCCTGCCGCGGGCGGGTGCGCGGCGCGGGCCGGGGAGCGAGGGGCTCATGACTGCCTCCCCAGGGTGACGAGTTCGGCGAGATCGGCGTCGGACAGTTCGGTCAGGGCGGCCTCACCGGAGCCGACGACGGCGTCGGCGAGCGCGCGCTTGGACTCCAGCAACTTCGCCACCTTGTCCTCCACGGTGCCCTCCGCGATGAGTTTGTGTACCTGGACGGGTTTGTCCTGGCCGATGCGGTACGCGCGGTCGGTGGCCTGGTCCTCGACGGCCGGGTTCCACCAGCGGTCGTAGTGCACGACATGGGTGGCGCGGGTGAGGTTGAGTCCGGTGCCCGCCGCCTTCAACGACAGCAGGAACACCGGCACTTCACCGCGCTGGAAGCGTTCCACCATCTCCTCGCGCCGCGCGACGGGGGTGCCGCCGTGCAGGAAGAGGGTGGGGGTGCCGCGCTCGGCCAGGTGCCTCTCCAGGAGGGTCGCCATCTGCTTGTACTGGGTGAAGACCAGCACCGACTCACCCTCGGCGGTGATGGTGTCGACCAGTTCGTCGAGCAGGTCGAGCTTGCCGGAGCGGCCGCGAAGCGGCGTGGACTGGCGCAGGTACTGGGCCGGGTGATTGCAGATCTGCTTCAGCGCGGTGAGCAGCTTGAGCACCAGGCCGCGGCGGGCGATGCCCTCGGCTTCCGCGATCTTCGCCATGGTCTCGCGGACCACCGCCTCGTACAGGCTGGTCTGTTCGGCCGTCAGTGAGACGACGCGGTCGGTCTCGGTCTTGGCCGGCAGTTCGGGCGCGATGCCCGGGTCGGACTTTCTGCGGCGCAGCAGGAAGGGACGGACGAGACGGGACAGGCGTTCGGCGGCCTCGGGGTCTTCGCCGGCCTCGATGGCGCGGGCGTGCCGGTCGCGGAAGGCGGTGAGCGGGCCGAGGAGTCCGGGGGTGGTCCAGTCGAGGAGCGCCCACAGTTCGGAGAGGTTGTTCTCCACGGGGGTGCCGGTGAGGGCGACGCGGGCGCGCGCGGGCAGGGCGCGCAGTTGGCGGGCGGTGACGGCGTAGGGGTTCTTGACGTGCTGGGCCTCGTCGGCGGCGAGAAGCGACCAGGCGGTCTCGGCGAGGACTTCGCGGTCGCGGCGCAGCACCCCGTAAGTGACCAGGACGATCTCGTCGTCGGCCAGGTCTTCGAGGTGGCGGTCGCCGCCGTGGTAGCGGCGCACGGGGATGGACGGCGCGAACCTGGCCGCCTCCCGCTGCCAGTTGCCGAGCAGGGAGGCGGGGCAGACGACGAGGGTGGGGCCCGCGGTGGCGGGGTCGGTCTGGCGGTGCAGATGCAGGGCGAGAAGAGTGATGGTCTTGCCCAGGCCCATGTCGTCGGCGAGGCAGCCGCCGAGGCCGAGTTCACACATCTCGGCCAGCCAGGCGAGGCCCCGCTTCTGGTAGTCGCGCAACGTGGCTTTGAGCGCGGCGGGCTGCGGGGCGGGAGTACGTGACTCAGGATCGCGGATACGGGCGACGAGGTCGCCGAGCGCGCCGACCGCCTCACAGGGGATCGGCTCGCCGTCCCTTTCCACCTCGCCGGTCAGCGCGGCGCTCAGCGCTTCCATGGGGGTGAGCGGTTCCATCCGGCGGCGCCTGGCGCGGGCCACCAGCTTCGGGTCGGCGACCACCCACTGGTCGCGCAGCCGGACGAGAGGGCGGCGGGCCTCGGTGAGGGCGTCCATCTCGGCCTCGGTGAGCGGCTCGCCGCCGAGTGAGATCTGCCAGCGGAAGTCGAGGAGGACGTCAGCGTCGAGGAGGCCGCCCGCGCTGGAGCCGGGGGCGGTGCGCTGCCCGATCTCCGCGGTCGCGGTGAGCGCCTTGACCAGCTCGCGCGGCCAGTGCACGTCGATACCGGCCACGCGCAGCGCGTCGGTGGCGTCCCCCAGCAGTTCGAAGGCTTCGTCGTCGGTCAGCCGGAGCTCGTCGGGGGCGGCGTCCTTCAGCAGCCGCTTCAGCGGGGGCCATGAGCGGGCGCCCCGGCGCAGCGCGAGCAGCGTCTCGGTCTCGGCGCGCGGGCCGAGCAGCCGCTCCACCTCGGCCGACTCGCTCCACAGCCGTGCGGCCCCGACGACGAGCGCCGGATCCGCCGCGGTGTGCAACTGCAGGACGGCCCGGAACTGCCGGCGCCGCCCCTCGGGCAGGTCGACGCGCAGCGAGACGCCGACTTCGGCGGTGAACGCGGCGGTGGTCTCCTCGGCCCATTCGTGCAGGGCGGGCACGGCACGCGTCTCGCGCCAGGCGTACGGCAGCGATCCCATGGCGAGCGGCGCGGCCGGAGTACGGACCAGGTCGTCGGCGACCGCGTCGCAGAACTGCCGTACCAGCGCGGCCGGTTCCGCGATCCGCAGCGGGGCCGCGCCGGGCTCGGGCAGACAGTGGGCGTGGGGTGGGAAGGCGGCAGCGAGGGCGTCCAGCGTCTGACGCTGGGCGGCGGTGAAGGGACCCGCCTGCCAGCTGTCGTAGCCGGCGGGGGTGAGGGCCGGGTGGAGACGGCCGTCGGCGAGCAGCCGCAGTGCGAAGCGGGCGGCGGCCTGCCAGGCGGCGGCGGACGGATGCGGTGGCTGCGCCCCGGCCAGGGCGGACACGGCGAGGGCGACGGGAAGCGCGTAGCCCTCCACCCTGCGCCGCCGGACCGACCGGCCGTGCGGCAGCACCAGTTCCACCGACTCGGGTTCGACGCCTGCGGGCGCAGTGCCGTCCTCTGCGAGTGCCCCGGCGGGTTTCCACAGCAGCAGCCGTCCGAGGCGGGCGGGCTCGCCGGGCAGAAACACCGCCGCCCAGCCGCCGTCGAGCAGAGCCCTTGCGAAGGCGGTTGCCTGCGGTGTGGCCAACGGTGGCGCGCTCCTCGTGCCCGTGCGTGGTTCTCGTACGACAACCCTTGCCACGCTCTTTCGCCCCATCGTTTCCAGGCGGTCCTCACCGCGCCCCGCTCACCACCCGACACGTTCGGGCCCGCCCTCACCTGTAGGCACGGGCCCCGCTCTACGTGGCATGCACACGCCGGTCGGCTGCTTGCCGACGCCGGGAAGGCCCATCATGGCGGCCGGACACAACCCCGCTCAAACCCAGACGCCGGGTGGCCGTCCCTTTTCGGTGAGCACGGCCTCGGTGTCACCCGCAGTGGGTACTCTGCGTCTGCGTGCGGACGTGTGCGGAGCGAGACGACCGCAGGGCGCATATCGCAGTATGTTCGCGTCATGGCGGATACGACACGGATCACGGTGACGCTGCCGACCGAGCAGGCGGAGGTACGGCAGGATCACGGTGCTCAGGAGCATGCGCAGGCTCATGGCTCCGAGCCCAGGCGCAGCCCAGGGTCTCCGATGCGGCCGGTCAGTGCGGGCCGGGAAACCGCAGGTAGCGCGGGGGCACGGCGGCCGTGAGCCAGACGCCGTTGGCGCTGACCCGGAAGACGTGGCCGTCGTGGTGCATGGCGGCGGCGTCCACGGAGAGCACGACGGGACGGCCGCGGCGGGCACCGACGCGGCTCGCGGTCTCGCGGTCCGGTGAGAGGTGCACGTCGTGCCGGTTCATGGGCCTGAGGCCCTCGGCGCGGATTGCGTCCAGGCTGCGGGCCACGGTCCCGTGGTAGAGGTACGCGGGCGGCGTCGCCGAGGGCAGACCGAGGTCCACCTCGACGGAGTGGCCTTGGCTGGCGCGGATCCGGGTGCCTTCGATCGCGAAGCGCCGCTTGTCGTTGGTGGCCACCACGTGGTCGAGCTCGGCCCGCGTGAACCGGAAGCCGTGGGCTGCCGCCGCGGCCATCAGCGTCTCGATCTCGGCCCAGCCGCCCTCGTCGAGCGTGAGCCCTATCTGCCCGGGCTGATGCCGCAGATGTTTTGAGAGGTACTTCGACACCGCCACGGTGCGGCGTTCATCGATCCCGGAATCGGTCTCCGAATCGGTTTGGGAATCGGGTTCGGGTTCGTTCATGGCGCCAGAGTGCCTGGTGAGACGCTGATCACGCATTTTATTTAGGTGTGGAGGTTTGATCCACAGCCAAGTGCGTTATCCACAGGGCAAGTTGACGTTACCTGTGGACAACTCTCCGTCGCTTTCTGTGTTTTTCCTCAGCCATCGCAGCTGTCTCAGCCATCTCCTCACAGTCGTGGCTCTATCCGTCCGATCGCGCGCAGTGCCCTGGGTGTGAAGCGGGCCATGAGGTGGGCGCCGCGGGCCTCGGGAGTCACGGGCACCATGGGCTGGTTGCGGACGACGGCGCGCAGGACGGCGTCGGCGACCTTCTCCGGTGGGTAATTGCGCAGCCCATACAGCCGCGCGGTCTTCTTCCGGCGCCGATTCTCCTCGTCGGCGTCGACGCCCGCGAAGTGTGCGGTCGAGGTGATGTTGGTGTTGACGAATCCCGGGCAGATCGCCGAGACGCCGATGCCCTGGCCTGCCAGCTCCGCGCGCAGGCACTCGCTGAGCATCAGCACCGCCGCCTTGGAGGTGCTGTAGGCGGGCAGCGTCTTCGAGGGCAGATACGCCGCCGCCGACGCGGTGTTGACGATATGGCCGCCCTGTCCGCGCTCGACCATCTGCCTGCCGAAGAGCCGGCAGCCGTGGATCACGCCCCACAGGTTGACGTCGAGGATCTTCTTCCAGTCCTCCGGCGTGGTGTCGAAGAAGGAGCCGGAGAGCCCGATCCCGGCGTTGTTCACCAGTACGTCGACCACCCCGTACTCGGCGGCGACCTTGTCGGCGAACTTCTCCATGGCCTGTTCGTCACAGACGTCGACCGTCTCGGCCCACGCTTCGGTGGCGCCGCCCTGACGGGACAGCTCCGCGGTGCGGGCCGCGCTCTGCGCGTCCCGGTCGACGGCCACCACGCGTGCGCCGGCCTCGGCGAACGCCAGGGCGGTGGCCCGCCCGATGCCGCTGCCCGCCCCGGTGACCAGTACGAGCTGCCCGCCGAAGCGGTCCGCGTACTTGCCGGTCGCCACCGGTGTGGGCGTTCCACTCTCGGTCGAGGTCACGAACTCGGTGATCCAGGCGGCCAGTTGATCGGGCCGGGTGCGCGGGATCCAATGGTTGGCCGGGAGCGTGCGGCGGACCAGCTGCGGGGCCCACAGCTCCAGCTCGTCGTAGAGCCGCTTGGACAGGAAGGTGTCGTCCAGGGGCGTGATGAGCTGCACGGGCGCGTGTGCGTACGCGTACGGGCGTGGATTGCGCAGGCGCGCCCGGAGGTTGTCCCGGTACAGCCACACGCCGTGGGCCGCGTCCGAGGGCAGCGAGGCGGTCGGGTATTCGTCGGTGGGTATCTTCTCGATCCGCCGCAGGATCTTCGGCCACTGCTTGCCGAGTGGGCCGCGGCCGAGGAGTTCGGGCAGGACGGGGATGTGCAGCGCGTAGATGTACCAGGACCTGGCTCCCTGGCCGAGGAGTTGGCCGAGCCTGCGTGGGGTCGGGCGGGTGATGCGCTTTTTGATCCAGTGCCCGAAGTGGTCCACGGAGGGTCCGGCCATCGATGTGAAGGAGGCGATCCGCCCCTCGGTGCGCCCGACCGTGACGAATTCCCAGCCCTGGCCCGAGCCCCAGTCGTGCCCGACCAGGTGCACCGGCCGGTCGGGGCTGACCGCGTCCGCGACCGCCAGGAAATCGTCCGTCAGCTTCTCCAGTGTGAACCCGCCGCGCAGCGGCTGCGGTGCGGTCGACCTGCCGTGGCCCCGGACGTCGTACAGCACCACGTGAAATCCGCGCTCGGCGAGGCGTGGAGCGACCTCGGACCACATCTCCTTGGTGTCCGGATAGCCGTGGACGAGCAGGACGGTCGGCTGCGCGGGATCCCCCAGTTCGGCGACGCACAACTCGACCTCGCCCGTCCGCACCCAGCGCTCGCGCGCGCCCTTGAGCAGACCTTCGCCTGTCGGGCGATCCCCCTTGCTCGTATGGCCTCGCTTGCTCACACGCTCCCCCCTTACGCATGCTGGTCAGGCCCGTCAGCGATCGCGTGCCGGGCCCTGTCGAATGTTCCAATTGTTGGAAGCCGCGTCAACGGGCAGGTGCGGAGCCTGTGGACAACCCGCCCGACGTGGAAATCCGGCACCGGTTGTTCGACCTCAGGGTGACCCTTACGGGCCCGTAATACTGGAGAGGGACGCCGATACAGCTCCCTGGGGTGACGCCCCGCTGTGGCCTGCGCCACTACCTTCGAATCGTGACTGTGATCGCGACCGAAAGCCTGAGCAAGCGGTTCCCCAGGGTGACCGCGCTTGACCGGCTCTCCGTGGATGTCGGGCCCGGTGTGACGGGACTCGTCGGAGCCAACGGAGCCGGCAAGTCCACACTGATCAAGATCCTGCTGGGTCTGTCCCCGGCCACCGAGGGCCGCGCAGAAGTGCTCGGCCTCGATGTCGCCACGAAGGGCGGTGACATCCGCGAGCGGGTCGGGTACATGCCCGAGCACGACTGCCTGCCGCCCGATGTCTCGGCCACCGAGTTCGTCGTCCATATGGCGCGCATGTCCGGCCTGCCCCCGGCGGCCGCCCGTGAGCGCACTGCGGACACGCTGCGCCACGTCGGCCTGTACGAGGAGCGCTACCGCCCCATCGGCGGCTATTCGACCGGCATGAAGCAGCGCGTGAAGCTCGCGCAGGCCCTCGTCCACGACCCCCAGCTGGTCTTCCTCGACGAGCCGACCAATGGCCTCGACCCGGTCGGCCGCGACGAGATGCTGGGCCTGATCCGCCGCATCCACACCGACTTCGGCATCTCGGTCCTGGTCACCTCGCACCTGCTGGGCGAGCTGGAGCGCACCTGCGACCACGTCGTCGTCATCGACGGCGGCAAGCTTCTGCGGTCCAGCTCCACCACGGACTTCACGCAGAGCACGGCGATCCTCGCGATCGAGGTCACCGACACCGACGACCACCCGGACGGCACCCGTGCGGTGCGCGACGTGCTGCACGCGCGCGGGATCGACACCCACGACGGCAGCGGACTGCCGGGCGCCGGTCACATCCTGCTGCTGACGGCGGACGGCGAGGAGACGTACGACCTCGTACGCGACATCGTCGCCGACCTCGGCCTCGGCCTGGTCCGTATGGAACAGCGCAGGCACCACATCTCGGAGGTCTTCAAGGACGCCGACGAAGCGCGGAAGGAGGCGGTCGGCCATGGCGGTTGAGCAGACCCCGGCCCGGGCAGGCGAGCAGACCCGGATCCACAACATCGGCTACCGCAACTACGACGGCCCGCGCCTGGGCCGCGCCTACGCCCGCCGCTCGCTCTACTCGCAGTCCCTGCGCGGCTCGTACGGCCTCGGCCGCTCGGTCAAGTCCAAGGTCCTGCCGATGCTGCTCTTCGTGGTGATGTGCGTGCCCGCGGCCATCATGGTGGCCGTCGCGGTCGCCACCACGGCGAAGGACCTGCCGGTCGACTACACGCGCTATGCGATCTTCCTGCAGGCGGTCATCGGCCTGTACGTGGCCTCGCAGGCACCGCAGTCCGTCTCACGCGACCTGCGCTTCAAGACCGTACCGCTGTACTTCTCGCGCCCCATCGAGACCGCCGACTACGTCCGCGCCAAGTACGCGGCGCTGGCCTCGGCGATGTTCATCCTCACCGCCGCGCCACTGCTCGTGCTCTATGTGGGCGCACTGCTGGCCAAACTTGACTTCACGCACCAGACCAAGGGCTTCGCACAAGGGCTCGTCTCCGTGGCACTGCTTTCCCTGCTCTTCGCCGGCATCGGCCTGGTCATCTCGGCGGTCACTCCGCGCCGCGGCTTCGGCATCGCGGCCGTCATCGCCACGCTGACCATCTCCTACGGGGCGGTGTCCACCGTCCAGGCCATCGCGTACGAACAGGAAAGCACCGGCGTGATCGCCTGGCTCGGCCTCTTCTCGCCCATCACGCTCATCGACGGAGTACAGACCGCCTTCCTCGGCGCCTCGTCCTCCTTCCCCGGAGAAGTGGGTCCGTCGACCGGCGAGGGCGTCGTCTACCTCCTCGTCGTCCTGGGCCTCATCGCGGGCTGCTACGGCCTCCTGATGCGCCGCTACCGAAAGGTCGGACTGTGACCACGCTCAACATCGACCACGTCTCACGCTGGTTCGGAAACGTGGTGGCCGTCAACGACATCACCATGACGATCGGCCCGGGCGTCACTGGCCTGCTGGGCCCGAACGGCGCCGGAAAATCCACCCTCATCAACATGATGGGCGGCTTCCTGGCCCCCTCCACGGGCTCCGTCACACTCGACGGCCAGCCGACCTGGCGCAACGAACAGATCTACAAGAAGATCGGCATCGTCCCGGAGCGCGAGGGGATGTACGACTTCCTCACCGGCCGCGAATTCGTTGTCGCCAACGCCGAGTTGCACGGCCTCGGCAAGAAGGCCGCCCACAGGGCCCTCGCCACGGTCGAGATGGAGTACGCGCAGGACAGGAAGATCTCCACGTACTCCAAGGGCATGCGGCAGCGCGTGAAGATGGCCTCCGCGCTCGTCCACGAGCCGTCCCTGCTGCTGCTCGACGAGCCCTTCAACGGCATGGACCCGCGCCAGCGCATGCAGCTGATGGACCTGCTGCGCCGCATGGGAGACGAGGGTCGCACGGTGCTGTTCTCGTCCCACATCCTCGAAGAGGTCGAGCAACTCGCCTCGCACATCGAGGTGATCGTCGCCGGACGGCACGCCGCGAGCGGCGACTTCCGGCGCATCCGCCGCCTGATGACCGACCGCCCGCACCGCTACCTCGTGCGTTCCAGCGACGACCGCGCGCTCGCGGCCGCGCTCATCGCCGACCCGTCGACCTCCGGCATCGAAGTGGACCTCCAGGAGGGCGCGTTGCGTATCCAGGCGGTCGACTTCGGGCGCTTCACGGCACTGCTGCCGCGGGTGGCCCGGGACCACGGCATCCGGCTGCTGACAGTCTCGCCGTCGGACGAGTCCCTCGAGTCCGTCTTCTCGTATCTCGTCGCGGCGTAGGAGGCCAAGATGTACGACCCCACAGTCGCCCGGCTCACCTACCGGGCCCTGCTCGGCCGCCGCCGGGCCCTCATCCTGGGCGCACTGCCCTTGCTGCTGATCGTGCTCTCCGTGGCGGTCCGTGCCTTCACCGGCACCGACGATCAGGTGGCCACCAACCTCCTCGGCGGGTTCGCGCTCGCCACCATGGTCCCGATCATCGGCGTCATCGCCGGTACGGGCGCGATCGGCCCGGAGATCGACGACGGTTCCGTCGTGTACCTGCTCGCCAAGCCGATCAAGCGCCCCACGATCATCTTCACCAAGCTGATCGTCGCCATCGCCGTGACCATGGCGTTCTCCGCGATCCCGACGTTCCTCGCGGGGATGATCCTGAACGGCAACGGTCAGCAGATCGCCGTCGCGTACACCGTGGCCGCGCTGGTCGCCTCCATCGCGTACGCCGCCCTCTTCCTGCTGCTCGGCACGGTCACACGGCACGCGGTGGTCTTCGGGCTCGTCTACGCCCTGGTATGGGAGGCCCTCTTCGGGTCGCTGGTGTCCGGGGCGCGCACGCTCAGCGTCCAGCAGTGGTCGCTGGCCGTGGCCCACGAGGTCACGGGCGCCGACCTCGTCACCTCCGAGGTCGGCATGGCGACCGGGACGGTGCTGCTGATCGTGGTGACCGTGGCCGCCACATGGTTCGCGGGGCAGAAGCTGCGGTCGCTGACGCTGGCCGGCGAGGAGTAAGCGCTCCGGGGAGTCGGGGCGGCTCCACGCGCGCGTGCCCGATGTTGGGGGTGCACGCGCGCGTGGGGCCTCTTGCGATGCGAGGACTGTGCGGTGCGGGGACTCTTGCGATGCGGAGCTTTTGATCTTGAGATCGGCTTTACCCGCGCAACGGCACACTTGTCCAAAGGGGATGCACGACAAGGAGGAACGGGGATGGCAAGGCAGGCACCGCGAAGCGATGGTCAGGGGGAGTCCGAGGACACCTGGGACGAACTCGTCCTGGACGAGGACTTCATACGGTCCGCCGAGACGGCCGAGCCGTCGGCACGCGCCCGTATGCTCGCGGCCCGCTGGCGTAACGGAGGCCCCGAGCCGCAGCCCTGGCGGTCCGACGAGCCGCCCGCGGGCTGGTTCTTCAGCAAGGCGCGACGACGCAGGTGGCGCCGACGGTAGCCGCTCCAGGGCCGCGGCTGGGGCTGGCGCACTGGGCGGTGGCCAACGCCTCCGCGCTGCCCGCCCGGAGTGCCCTTTTATTCGGTGGCGCCCAACTCGGCGTACGGGCAGAGTAGTTATGTCCAGGTCGCCGGGTTCCTCCGGCGCCGCATTCTGGGAGAGGAGCGCGACGATGCCCATCAGTAGCAGTTCGTCGAGCTCCCGACAGGGCAGCCCGCGGCGCACTCCGGAGTAGCTACCGCTCCGTCGAGTCCGCCCCGCACGGGGAGCTGCCCGGGGCGGCCGCTTCGAGCGCGCATCTCGCGCGGGCCGCCCCTCCCGACGTTGCCGGAACGCTGTCGCTGTGATGTGCCAGGCGCCAGGTCACAGCGGCAGCGTTGCGCGCTCAGCCCAGCAACCGCTCCAGCACCACGGCGATCCCGTCCTCCTCGTTGGACAGGGTCAACTCGTCGGCGACCGCCTTGAGTTCCTCATGGGCGTTGGCCATGGCCACGCCGTGCGCGGACCAGCCGAACATCGGGATGTCGTTGGGCATGTCACCGAAGGCGATCGTGTCGGCCGCCTTGACACCCAGACGGCGGGCCGCAAGCGAGAGGCCCGTGGCCTTGGAGAGACCGAGGGGAAGGATCTCGACGATGCCCTCGCCCGCCATGGTGATGGACACCAGACCGCCGACCGCCTGACGGGCCGCGTCCGCGAGTTCGTCGTCGGTCAGACGCGGGTGCTGGATGTACAGCTTCGTCAGCGGCTCGGCCCACAGTTCCGCGCGGTCGGTGAACGGGAGGGCCTGCAGCTGTCCCTGGACCTGGTAGCCCGGTCCGATCAGGACGTCGCCGTCGAGGCCGTCACGGCTCGCGGCCAGGGCCAGCGGACCGACCTCCGCCTCGATCTTGGCGAGCGCCAAGCCGGCCAGCTGCCGGTCGAGGGTAAGTGTGGTGAGCAGCCGGTTCGCCCCCGCGTCGTACACCTGCGCGCCCTGAGAACACACCGCGATCCCGTCGTACCCGAGTTCGTCGAGGATGTGGCGGGTCCACGGCGCCGCCCGCCCGGTGACGACGATGTGCGCGGCGCCCGCCGCGGTGGCCGCGGCGAGCGCCTCACGGGTGCGCTCCGAGACCGTGTCGTCGGAGCGCAGCAGCGTTCCGTCGAGATCGGTCGCGACGAGCTTGTACGGGAAGGCGGGAGCGGAGTCGCTCACTTGGCGGCCTTGGCGACCGGCTCCAGGATCTCCCGGCCACCCAGGAACGGCCGCAGCACCTCAGGCACCCGTACGGAGCCATCGGCCTGCTGATGGTTCTCCAGGATCGCCACGATCGTGCGCGGTACGGCGCACAGCGTGCCGTTCAGCGTCGCGAGCGGCTTCACCGTCTTGCCGTCACGCATACGGATCGCGAGGCGGCGCGACTGGAATTCGGTGCAGTCCGAAGTCGACGTCAGCTCGCGGTACTTGCCCTGGGTGGGGATCCACGCCTCGCAGTCGAACTTACGGGCCGCCGAGGACCCCAGGTCGGCCGAAGCCACGTCGATCACCCGGAACGGCAGCTCCAACGAGGTCAGCCACTGCTTCTCCCAGTCCAGCAGGCGCTGGTGCTCGGCCTGCGAGTCCGCCGGGTCGACGTACGAGAACATCTCGACCTTGTCGAACTGGTGCACCCGGAAGATGCCGCGCGTGTCCTTGCCGTGCGAGCCGGCCTCGCGGCGGAAGCACGGCGAGAAGCCCGCGTAGCGCATCGGGAGGCGGTCGCCGTCGATGATCTCGTCCATGTGGTACGCGGCGAGCGCCACCTCGGAGGTGCCGACCAGGTACAGGTCGTCATTGTCCAGGCGGTACACGTCCTGCGCGGCCTGGCCGAGGAAGCCTGTGCCGGCCATCGCTTGCGGACGGACCAGCGCCGGAGTCAGCATCGGCGTGAAACCGGCGGCCGTGGCCTGTGCCATCGCCGCGTTCACCAGCGCGAGTTCCAGCAGGGCGCCCACGCCGGTGAGGAAGTAGAAGCGCGAGCCGGAGACCTTCGCGCCGCGCTCGACGTCGATCGCGCCGAGTGTCGTGCCGAGCTCCAGGTGGTCCTTCGGCTCGAAGCCCTCGGCCGCGAAGTCACGGATCGTGCCGTGCGTCTCCAGCGTGACGAAGTCCTCCTCGCCGCCGACCGGGACGTCGGGGTGCACGAGGTTGCCCAGCTGGAGCAGCAGCTCCTGGGCCTCGGCTGCGGCCTCGTCCTTCGAGGCGTCGGCCGCCTTGACGTCGGCGGCAAGCTGGCCCGCCTTCTTCAACAGCTCGGCCTTCTCATCGCCGGAAGCCTTGGGGATGAGCTTGCCGAGCGCCCTCTGCTCGGCGCGCAGCTCGTCGAAGCGGACGCCGGACGACCTGCGCCGCTCGTCGGCGGAGAGCAGGGCGTCGACGAGTGCGACGTCCTCTCCACGGGCGCGCTGCGACGCGCGCACACGGTCGGGGTCCTCACGGAGCAGGCGAAGGTCAATCACCCCTCAAGGCTACCGGTGTGGGGTTCGGGCCCACGACCCGGTATTTCGATCTATCCCTTCTGGCAAGTTATGCAGGGATTGATCAACTCTGTCAGCAAAAGGAGTTAAACTCCCCGGTATAGGGCACCCAAGGTTCAGCGAGTTGACCCGATTCCCTTGTGCTGAGGGGGACTCGGGGAGCGGGTTGTCCACAGGCATCCACACCCCTCGGAGAGTTATCCACAGGCTGTGCGAAAGGTCTGTGGACTTCGGAGATGATCGTTCCGAAGGCGGCTTGCGGGGACGAAAAACTCCCGAACCCGACCTTCTCTACGCCCACTTTCGGGTGGAAATGGTTCGCTCCAAAGGATGGGTTGAGGGAAACGGGTGGACGAAGGGTGACCTGCCGGGCTGTGGGTCCAGTTGAGGGCCGTAGGGCGATTTGTCGACTGCATCACGCCTCGTTGTCGACTTGTCCCCAGGTCGAGAACCCGGCCTGTGGATAACTTCTGGGGATAAAGAAGAGCGGCTGGTAAGACCGGCTAGAACCGGCCGTCCTGGCAGCGCACCAGCCAGTCGGAGGCCGCCGCGAACTCGCCGTCGGACGTACCGGCCCCCGGCGCGCGTACGTCCTGGGGGTCGACCTCGGCCCGCGGATAGGACCCGAGGAACCGCACCTGCGGACACCTCCGCTTGAGGCCCATCAGCGCCTCGCTCACCCGGCGGTCCGCGATATGGCCCTCGGCGTCGATGGCGAAGCGGTAGTTGCCGATGCCCTCACCGGTCGGCCGGGACTGCAGCAGCATCAGGTTGACGCCGCGTACGGCGAACTCCTGGAGCAGTTCGAGCAGGGCGCCCGGGTGGTCATCTGGCAGCGCGACGACCACGGACGTCTTGTCCGCGCCGGTCGGTGCCGCGGGCCGGGCGGGCTTGCCCACCAGTACGAACCGGGTCTGCGCGTTCTCCGCATCGTGGATGCCGCTCTCCAGTGGCACCAGGCCGTACCGCTGCGCCGCGAACTCACCCGCGAAGGCCGCGTCGTAGCGCCCCTCCTGTACCAGGCGCGCGCCGTCCGCGTTCGAGGCCGCCGACTCCCAGATCACGTCCGGGAGGTTGTTCTTCATCCAGTTGCGCACCTGCGGCTGAGCAGCCGGGTGCGCGGTCACCGTCTTGATGTCCGAGAGCTTTGTGCCCGGCCTGACCAGCAGGGCGAAAGTGATCGAGAGCAGCACCTCCCGGTAGATCATCAGCGGTTCGCCGGCGACCAGTTCGTCGAGCGTTGTGGTGATGCCGCCCTCGACGGAGTTCTCGATCGGTACGAAAGCCGCCTCGGCCTCGCCGCCTCGGACCGCGTCGAGCGCGGCGGGCACGGACACCATCGGGACGAGTTCCCGGGTGGCGGTTTCCGGGAGTGTGCGCAGGGCGACTTCGGTGAAGGTGCCCTCGGGGCCGAGATACGCGTAGCTGGCTGGCATGGCCTCACCCTAATGGGCCGTTGCCCAGCCGGGCTCACGCTTCCGGCCCCGGTCGCCCCAGGGGGCTTTCTCACCCCTCCAGCAACCGCTGCCCCACGTACTCCCCCTCTGCCGCCCCGCCCGGCACCGCGAACAGTCCGCTCGCCTCGTGCCGGATGAACGCCGACAGCGCGTCCCCCCGGTCGAGCTTGCGCTGTACCGGTACGAAGCCGCGCAGCGGGTCGGCCTGCCAGCAGACGAAGAGCAGGCCCGCGTCCGGTACGCCGTCCGCGTCGAAGCCGTCGTGGAAGGAGAACGGCCGACGGAGTATCGCGGCGCCGCCGTTCTGGTCGGGTCGCGTGATGCGCGCATGTGCGTTGATCGGGATGACGAGCTTGCCGGAGGCGTCCGTCTTCTCCAGCTCCGGCTCGGTGGTCTCGGTGCCGCCGGTCAGCGGTGCCCCGTCCGACTTGCGTCGCCCGATGACGTCCTCCTGGTCCTTGAGCGAGAGCTTCTCCCAGTCGTCGAGGAGCATGCGGATGCGGCGTACGACGGCGTAGGAGCCCCCGGTCATCCATGAGGGCTCGCCCGAGTCGGGTACGAAGATCCGCTGGTCGAAGTCCGCCTCGGACGGCTTCGGATTGCGCGTGCCGTCGATCTGGCCCATCAGGTTGCGGGCCGTCATCGGCTGCGCGGTGGCGCCCGGCGAGCGGTTGAAGCCGTTCATCTGCCAGCGGACCCGGGCCGCCGATCCGGCGTCCTTCTGGATCGCACGCAGGGCGTGGAAGGCGACGAGGGCGTCGTTCGCGCCGATCTGCACCCACAGGTCGCCGTCGCTGCGCGCCTTGTCGAGGTGGTCCGAGGAGAAGTCGGGCAGCGGGTCGAGGGCGATGGGGCGCTGCTTCTCCAGTTCCGTACGGGCGAAGAAGCTGTGTCCGAAGCCGAAGGTGACGGTCAGGGACGAGGGGCCCGCGTCGCGTGCGACATCCGTGTCCTCGCTGCCCGCCGCCTCGCCCGCCATCAGCCGCTGGGCCGTGGCGGACCAGCGGCGCAGCAGCGCGGCGGCCTCCTTGCGGCCCGCGCCCGCCGCCAGGTCGAAGGCGACGAGGTGGCCGCGTGCCTGGAGGGCGGTGGTGATGCCCGGCTGATGTTTCCCGTGAAACATCACCTCGTCCGCGCCGAGCGAGCTGAGGGGCACGGCCTGGTCGGCGGTGGGCGCCGCGGCATAACCGGCGGCCCCGCCTGCCGCGCCGAGCGCGAGCCCGGTGGCACCGGCGGTCCCGAGCAGCCGCCGCCGCGAAATGGCCCCTCCAGGAGAGGGCCCCTGGGAAACAGCCTCCCTAAGAGGGCCATTTCCAGAAGAGGCCTCCTTGGGAGAGGCCATTCCTGCGGCACCCTCCTTGGAAGCGCCTCCCTTGGGAGAAGGCGCCGACGGAGACGCATCCGGAGTGGACTGTTCAGCCATGGTGTCGTTCAGCCGATCTGCGCGTTCTTGTCGACGGTCACCTGGTCGATGTCGGAGGTCCGCACGGTGACCGCGATGTTCCAGCTGCCCGCCATGGGGATCTGCACCCCGCTCGCCGTCCAGTGTCCGGTGGCGATGCGGTCGGGGACCACGGGCAGGGGTCCGATGTCCCTGGCCTCAAGGGTGAGGGCGACCTTGACCTCGGGAATGTCGAAGGCCTTGCCGTTGGGCCGCTCTACGTAGACGTGCATGTCGTTGCCGCCGACGCGTGCCGGGTCGAGTTCGAGCCGTGCGACGCCCTTGCCGTCCTGGCCGCCCGTGTCGAACGGCATCTCCAGGGACAGCGCTGCGGACTCCGGCTGCGAGGCGGCGGTGGCGGCCTTGGCGTCCTCCACCGTGCGACCGGGTTCGGTGGACGTCAGCACGGTCGTCACGGCGAGCACGACCACGGCGACAGCCGCCTCGGCGAGCACCGAGCGGCGCAGGCCCGAGCGTCGCGGGTCGGCGTCGCGGGCGCGCTTCTCGCGCGCGGTGGCTACGGCGGCCCGCTGCCGGGCCAGTTGGGCCGCGCGCTTGCTGTCCCCGCCGCCCACCTGTGCGGCGGCCGGCTCCTTCTCGTCCGTACGCTCCTCAACCTCTTCGGAGTCTTCGGTTTCCACCACGGTTTCCGGAGCAAACGTCAGCCGGGTGGTCCAGCGCCGGGAGATCCACGCGACGCCGACGAGCACGGCCACCAGCCCGATCTTGACGAGCAGCAGCTGCCCGTACGACGTATCGGTGAGCGCCGACCAGGAGCCGAGCTGCCGCCACGACTGGTAGATCCCGGTCGCGGCGAGGACGGCCACGCTGCCGAACGCGACGCCGGAGAAGCGGCGTACGGCGGATGACTCGATCGACGGTGCGCGGTAGAGCGCCACCAGCAGCGCCGACAGGCCGCCCAGCCAGGCGGCGACGGCCAGCAGGTGGAGGACGTCGACGGGCATCGCGATCCCGGTCTGGATGCCGGTCGAGGCGTGCTCGGCCAGGGCCCAGGTCGCGGCCAGGCCCGCCGCCACGACGGACCCGCCGATGGCCAGCCCGAAGGTGAGATCCTGCTTCTCCTTCTCGTCCTCGCGCTTCTCGAAGGCCCCGAAGAGTACGGCGATGAACAGCGCGCCCGCGGCGAGCAGCAGCAGCCGCGAGACCAGCGCCGCGCCCGTCTTGGTCTGCAGCACCTGGCTGAGCAGACTCAGGTCGAAGATGTCCCCGACCTTCCCGGACCCGGTGTAGGAGCCGCGCAACAGCAGCATGGCGAGCGTGGCCGCGGTGAGCGCGAGCCACCCGGAGACCACCAGCCGCTGCACGGGCCGTACCCCGGCGCCGCGCTGCCAGCAGGCGAGGACGAAGGCCGCGCCGCCGACGAAGAGTACGAATCCCGCGTACGACACATAGCGCGCGAAACCATAGAGTCCGCCCACGACTCCGCCGCCCGCCTCCTGGTCGGACAACGCGACGGAGGTCTTCGAGGGCGCGCCCACGGAGAAGGTGAAGGCCCCCGAGACGGGGTGGCTGTCTGCCGACACCACCTGATAGGTGACGGTGAACGTGCCGTCGGGCAGGCCCTCGTGCAGGTTCACGGCGTACGTGTTGCTGCCCAGGTCGGTGGTCTTGCCCGTGTCGACCTGCTTGCCCTTCGGGTCGAGGACGCGCACCGAGCCGTCGGACATCGCGACCTTCTCGGAGAAGGTCAGCGACACCTGGGAGGGTGCCTCGTCGACCACCGCTCCTTGCTGCGGGTCGCTCCCGGTCAGCGCGGCGTGCGCGGAGAGGGGCGCGGCCTGGGCGAACAGCGCGCCGGTGACGGCGAGGAGCAGCAACAACAGGATCCGTACGCGGGGAGCGATGGCCTGCCTCACGGTGGTCCCTCCCTCAGTGGTGCGAATTCGACGACGCCGACGACGACTTCGTGGACGTCGGCCGGTACGTGGCGGACTTCACCGGCATCTCGACCGTGATCGGGTCGGTCTTGGTGAAGCGCAGCTTCACGGACACCGTCTCGCCCTCCTTGGGCCTGTGCTTCAGCTTCTCGAACATCAGGTGGTTGCCGCCGCTTTCGAGGACGAGCCGGCCGTCCGCGGGGATCTCCAGCGGGCCGGCCTCCTTCATCGTCTGACCGGACGTCTCGTGGACGGTGACGTCCTCGGCGATGTCGCTGGTGGCAGAGACGAGGTCGTCGGAGCTGTCGCTCTTGTTGACGACGGTCAGATAACCGGCCGCCAGGGACTCCGTGACCGGCTGGGGCATGTAGGCGGACTGGACCGACAGGTCGGGGGCCGCGTCGGCGCCGTCGGCCGAGCCGCCGCAGCCTGCGAGGGCCAGGCAGCCCGCCATGACGACGGCCGGCGCGATGGGACGCCTCACGGTGTCTGCCCCTTGATCAGCTTGGGGAGGTCCTTGGTGTAGTCGTCGACGGTGGCGTCCTCCCCGTACAGCACATAGCCCGCGTCGGTCTTCGGCGAGAAAGCGACGACCTGGGTGCCGTGCATCGAGGTGACCTTGCCGTCCTTGTCCTTCGTCGGCGGCTCTATGGAGATGCCGAGCTGCCGGGCGCCCCCCTGGATCGTGGAGAAGGAGCCGGTCAGGCCGACGACGGCGGGGTCGATGCCCTTGAGCCATTTGCCGAGCTCGGGGGGCGTGTCCCGCTCCGGGTCGGTGGTGACGAACACGATGCGGAGCTTGTCCTGCTCGGCCTTGGGGAGCTGTTTCTTGGCGACGGCGATGTTGTTCATCGTCAGGGGGCAGATGTCGGGGCAGTTGGTGTAGCCGAAGTAGATGAGCGTCGGCTGCCCCTGGGTCTCCTTGCGGAGGTCGTACTGCTTGCCCTGGGTGTCGGTGAGGACGAGGTCCGGCTTCTCGAACGGCTTGTCGAGGACCGTTGCGGCCTTCTCCGAGCCGGTCTCGGCGGACACCTCGGCGACGGGCGAGCTGCTGCTGTTGTCGCTGCTGCCGCAGGCGGTCAGGGTCAGTGCGGCCGCGGTGACCAGGGCGGCGGCAAACGTCTTCTTGCGCATAGGAAAATGTCCCAGATGTGAGAGCTGCGGCCTACACCGGGGTCGTACGGCGTTGTACGACCCCGAGGGCGCGCACCGGAGGTGTCTTGGTTCTCAGGCGTCGGTACGCCGACGACCGGCCAGAACGCCGAACGCCACGCCCGCCACGCCGACGACGATGCCCACGATGCCCAGGACGCGGGCCGTGGTGTCGCTTGTGTCGGAGGAAGAGGCGGCGGCCTGCTCGGTCGACTCGTTGGAGGCGGCTTGAGCGTCTTCGGCGTCGCCGGAGGCGCTGTCGGACGAGGCCGAGCCGTGGTGGCCGTCCTCGGCGGCGGACAGTGCGAGCACCGGCGCCGGCTCCTCAGGCTCCTCCTGGCCCTCCTGCGGGATTTCGATCCAGCGCACGACCTCCTTGTTGGAGTACGTCTGGATCGCCTTGAACACCAGCTCGTCGGTGTTCTCGGGCAGCGCACCGATGGAGAGCGGGAACTTCTGGAAGTAGCCGGGTTCGATGCCCTTGCCGTCGGCGGTCCAGGTGACCTTGCTGACGGCTTCGTCGATCTTCTCGCCGTGCAGTTCGACGGGCTTGGCGAGCTTGGACTTGGTGACCTCGATCTTCCAGCCGTCGACGGGCGCCGGCATGACCGAGGCGAGCGGGTGCTCGGTCGGGAAGTTCACTTCGAGCTTGGTGGTCGAGGCGTTGTCGCGCTCGTTCGGCACCTTGAAGTTGACCGTCGCGTAGCCGCCCTTGGCGGCCGTGCCCTCCGGCTGCACGGTGACGTGCGCGAAGGCGGGGGCGGACAGGACGAGGACGGCCGTGGCGGCGGCGACACCGGTGGCGGCGATACGGGAAGCCTTCATGGCAGAGAGCACTCCACTTTCAGCAGTGGTTCGGTGAAAGAACGGGGTTGCGCATCCGAAAAGACGGGCACGCGCGCGTGCCGCATGACAGCACCCCTGGGAGTGGCGGTGCGTCGCGTCAGGCGGCGAGGACGAGGTCCGCGTCCGACGGCGGTCCGCGTCTGATCACCGAGTGCTGAAGAACGGTCGTACGCGGGAGGGGCGGCCCGAGCCGCGTGGCGCGCGGTGCGCAGGGCGCCGCCTCGGGCGTACCCGGAAGCCCCGCCAGCAGGGCCCGTACGAGCGCGAGTGCCCGGCGCAGCGCGCGGACCGGCCCCTCTCCGTGCGCCGACAGCCGCATGAGGCGCCGCAACGCGATGTCCCCGTGGCGCAGCAGCCACCCGGCGGCGATGCCCGCGAGAACGTGGCCGAGCAGCATGGGCAGGGAGGGCAGCAGCGACACCGAGGGGTCCCCGGCGGCCGTGATGGCGTCCGCGGCGTGGTGGTGCCCCGAGTACCCCGCGCCGGTGCTCGCGCCCGCGCCTGTGCCTGGGTCGATCCCCGCGTTGGCAAGGATCCGCTGGGCCTGTGCCGGGCTGATCGCCGCGACCGACGTGCCGCACACGAGCCGCGCGGCCCGCGCCACGAGCGAGGCGTCCACGCTGCCGACTTCAGCCGCCGTGCCGTGTTGCCCGAGCCCGAAGAGTGTGTGCAGCACGGTCTGGCCGACCGCCAGTAGCGCGGCGATGCCCGGCAGCGAGCGTTCACGCCCGGCGAGCGGCGCCGCGACGGCGAAGACGACGAGGAATCCGGTCCCCAGCGACCACAGCGGAATGCCCTCGCAGGAGGCAACCGCGTGTCCGGTCCCGGCCAGCACGACACAGACCGCGGCGAACATCGCGGCCCTCGGAACCCGGAGATCGCCTCCGGTGCGTGCACGTAGTCGGGGGGCACTCATTGCGGGCTCATCATCGCACTGGGCCCACCCGCTCCATACGGCAGGTCCGCAAGGTTCCGTACAGCCCGGAAGATCACGTTCTGGTGTAAGTCGCCCTCATCTACACCGATCGCAGTCGTCGGCACATCCGCCGTATGGGCGGTATCACGTCAATCTCGCGCTTACAGTCCGCCCCTTGGGGCAATACGTAACGGTATGTCGAGCCGCGGCCAGGAGGGTGGAGCATGAGCATCTGGTGGTCCCTCCATCTCCGGCGCGAAGCCGCGAGTGTCCCGCTTGCCCGGCGTCTCCTTGTCGGCACGATGGAGACTGCAGGGGTGGATCCGGATATTTCGTACGATCTCTCCGTCGCCCTGAGTGAAGCCTGCGCCAATGCCGTCGAGCACGGAGGCGAATCCCCCGAAGGGCGGTCGGCCGAGGCCTTCCGGGTCACCGCCTATCTCGATGGCGAGAAGTGCCGGATCGAAGTGGCCGATTCCGGCCCCGGCTTTCCCTCCGGACGCAGTCGCGCTCCTCTCCGGCCCGCCCCCAGTGACGCCGAACACGGCCGGGGCTTGTGCTTGATCGAGGAGCTTGCCGACCACGTCCGGATCGGCAACAAGCCGGGCCGAGGTGGCGCGGTGGTCAGCTTCGACAGGGTCCTCAAGTGGAAGAACGACCCGACGCCGCTGACGGCATAACGCGGTCCGAGCAGGCCGGGAGCGCGTCTGCCGACGGCGTCCGTCACACCGACGCCCACTCTCAGGGTCCTCACAGCCGCCCATCAGCTCTCTGACGGCTGCCCTGCCCAGGTTTCCCCGCATGACGGGAAGCCACAGGAAGAAGACGATCACGCGGCGGCCCCCCCGCCGCCTTCGACGGCGACTTCCACGCGCGCGTGTGGAGCCCTCGCGGAAGCAGCGGGCTGCTCGCGGGCGCCCTGTTCCTGGACTCTCCTCCACTCTCGGCTTCTCCCTCACTCGACTTCGCTCGAGCGGGGGACCCCCATGAGGGGCCCCTTCCGGTGGTGGTCAGTTCACGGGCACGGGCTGCCTGACCTGCTCGTTGTGGGGAGCGGCGGCCCGGCTGCGGGCCGCCCACCGCACCGCGGGCCCCATCCCGTACGAAGCCGCCAGCATCAGTCCGCCGAGGACCAGCCAGCCCGGCGTCCCCCACCCCACGAGCAGCGCCGTCAGTACCAGCGGGCCCGCCGTGCGCGCCACCGTCACGCCCGTACCGAAGAAGCCCTGGTACTCGCCGACCCGGTCGGCCGGGGCGAGATCGAAGGAGAGCTGCCAGGAACCCGCCGACTGCTGCATCTCGGCGACGACTTGAAGCACCGCGCCCGCGACCAGCACGCCCACCGCCACCCAGGTCGAGACCCCGGCCGACAGAGCGAACACCGCGCACGACACCAGCATCACGAGCCCCGAACGCCGCACCGCGCGCGTGGCCGACGCGAGGCCCGTCATCCCACGCGCCATCCGCACCTGGAAGAGCATCACCGCACCGGTGTTGAGCACGAACAGTGCGGAGACCAGCCAGGCCGGGGCGTCGGTCCGCTCGGTGATCCACAGCGGGATGCCCAGGCTGAGCAGTGGCATCCGCAGCAGCAGCACGGTGTTGAGCAGCGTGACGAGCGCGTACGGGCGGTCGCGCAGCACTCCAGGCCCGTCGTCGCCACGCCCGCGCCCCTGGTCGGCACCCACGCGCGCGTGCACGGGCTTCACGGCCGGCAGCCGCAGCAGCACCGCCGCGCACAGCAGGAAGCTCACCGCGTCCAGCGCGAACACCCCAAGGTAGGCCTCCCGGGTCCCCGCGTGCAGCGCCAGCCCGCCCACCCCCGCACCCACCGCCAGCCCGGCGTTGAGCGTCGACTGGAGATGCGCGAGCAGCCCTGTCCGCCCCTCCCTGGACACCAGCCCGGCCAGCAGCGCCTGCCGGGCCGCCGCGAGCCCCGACTGCGCCGCCGCATACCCGCACGCCGCGAGCACGAACGGCACGAAGCCGCGTACGACGAGGAAGGACGCCACGGTGAGGCCGGTCGCCAGAGCCAGCAGCACCGCCGTGCCACGCGGCCCCCGCCGGTCCGCGAGCCGCCCCAGCGGCACGCCCACCAGCGACCCGACCGCCCACGCGAGAGTGAGCCCGAGCCCCACGTGCGCGGGGGCGAGCCCGACGACGTGGGTGAAGTACAGGGCGGAGGTGACGTAGAAGGCGCCGTCTCCGACGGAGTTGCTCAACTGGGCGAGGGCCAGGACGCGCCGCGGGCCCGCGGGCGGGGGAAGCGAGTTCGTCATGGGGACGACGCTATGGACGCACTGGACCCCTCAAAAGAACCAATCAGCACGCCATTTCGTACCCCAATTCCAGTGCCCGCGTGCCTCCTTCTAAGCCCTCCAGTGCCCGCGTGCCCCCTTCTCAGGCCGCCCGCATCCGCGCGCCCCCGACTCAGCCCTCCAACACCCGCCCCAACACCTCCAACGCCTCCGGATAGACCCGTTCCCGAGGCGTCCCGTACCCCACGACCAGCCCCTGTGGCCGCCCCTCACGCGCCCCGTGCCAGTGCTCCCCGAGGCACCCCACCGCGAGCCCCTCCTCGGCGGCCCGAGCGAGCACCGCGCCCTCGTCCGCCACGTCCACCAGGGCGTGCAGCCCGGCCGCGATCCCACGCACACTCCGGCGCGGCCCCAGCCGGGCCAGCAACTGATCCCTCCGCCGCCGGTACCGCAGTCGGCACGCGCGTACGTGCCGGTCGTACGCGTGGCTGGTGATCAGCTCCGCGAGGGCCAACTGGCCGATGGACTCGGTGTGATGGTCGCTGTGCAGCTTGGTGTCGGCGACCGAGTCGACCAGGTGCGGCGGCAGCACCATCCAGCCGAGCCGCAGCGCGGGCCCGAGTGTCTTGGAGGCCGTCCCCAGGTAGACGACCTGTCCCGGCGCCATCCCCTGGAGTGCACCCACAGGCTGCCTGTCGTAGCGGAACTCCCCGTCGTAGTCGTCCTCGACGATCAGCCCTCCACGCGCGCGTGCCCACTCCGTGAGCGCCCGCCGCCGCTCCGGGTGCAGAGTCACTCCGGTCGGGTACTGGTGCGCGGGTGTGACGACGACGGCTGCCGCGTCGCCCAACTCCTCGGCGCGGGCGCCCCGTTCGTCGACGCCCACAGGGGCCACGGTTCCGCCGTTGTGCCGCACCACGTCCCGGTGGAAGGGCAGCCCCGGGTCCTCCATGGCGATCACCCCGGAGCCCAGCACGCGCGTGAGGAGCGCGAGCCCCTGCACATAACCGGAGGTGACCACGATCCGCTCGGGCGGTGCGATCACCCCGCGCGCCCGCCCCAGATACCCCGACAAGGCGGCCCGCAGCTCGACGCGGCCACGCGGATCGCCGTATTCGTACGCCCTGGAGGGCGCCGCCGCGATGGCCCGCCGCAAGGCTCGCAGCCAGGCCGCCGCCGGGAACGTACCGACGTCCGGACTGCCGGGCCGCAGATCAAAACGGGGTGCACGCGCGCGTGCCCCGTTCCCGGACGCGTCCAGGGATGTCGTGGGAAGCGCCGCCACCTCGGTCCCCGAACCCTGCCGTGCCGTCAGATATCCCTCGGCCACCAGCTGGTCGTACGCCGCCTTCGCGGTCCCTCGCGAGACGCCCAGTTCGGCCGCCAGCCGCCGGGTCGCGGGCAGCCGCGTACCCGGAGAGAGCCGCCCGTCGCGTACGGCATCCCGTAGAGCCCGTTCAAGCCCCGCCCGTCGCCCTGCCCGCGCGTCCGGCTCCAGATGCAGATCAACACCGACGCCGGACCAGAAGTCGTCCACCAAAGCCGCCCCCCTAGGCACACCAAAAGGCCGGGTACCCAGAAGGGCACCCGGCCATCACTCTCGTATCAGCCCTTATAGGGAGGCCATTTCAGCCCCGCGTGAAGGACTCGTGCAGTACTCGGCAAACGTTCAGCCCTTCAGGGACGCCATCCAGGCCTCGACCTCGTCGGAGCGGCGCGGCAGCCCCGCCGAGAGGTTCTTGTTGCCGTCCTCGGTGACCAGGATGTCGTCCTCGATGCGGACGCCGATGCCGCGGTACTCCTCAGGCACGGTCAGGTCGTCCGCCTGGAAGTACAGGCCCGGCTCGACGGTCAGGCACATGCCCGGCTCCAGCGTGCCGTCCACGTACGTCTCCGTCCGCGCCGCCGCGCAGTCGTGGACGTCCATGCCGAGCATGTGACCGGTGCCGTGCAGCGTCCAGCGGCGCTGCAGCCCCAGCTCCAGCACGCGCTCCACGGGCCCTTCGACCAGCCCCCACTCGACGAGCTTCTCGGTCAGCACACGCTGCGCGGCGTCGTGGAAGTCGCGGTACTTGGCGCCCGGCTTCACGGCTGCGATACCGGCCTCCTGGGCCTCGTACACGGCGTCGTAGATCTTCTTCTGGATCGCGCTGTACGTGCCGTTGATGGGCAGCGTGCGCGTCACGTCGGCCGTGTAGAGCGTGTGGGTCTCCACGCCCGCGTCCAGCAGGAGCAGCTCTCCGGAGCGGACGGGGCCGTCGTTGCGCACCCAGTGCAGCGTGCAGGCGTGCGCGCCGGACGCGCAGATGGAGCCGTAACCGATGTCGTTGCCCTCGACCCGCGCGCGCAGGAAGAAGGTGCCCTCGATGTAGCGCTCGCTGGTCGCCTCGGCCTTGTCGAGGACCCGTACGACGTCCTCGAAGCCGCGCACGGTCGAGTCGACGGCCTTCTGCAGCTCGTCGGTCTCGAACGCGTCCTTGACCAGCCGGGCCTCGGAGAGGAAGACCCGCAGCTCCTCGTCGCGCTCGGCGGTCACCTTGTCGGTGAGCGCCGCCTCGATCCCGGCGTCGTAGCCGCGTACGACACGGACCGGCCCGGTCGCCTCGCGCAGCTTGTCGGCCAGCTCGCGGACGTCGGCGGCGGGGATGCCGTACAGCTGTTCGGCCTCGCCCAGGGAGTGGCGGCGGCCGACCCACAGCTCGCCGTGGCCGGAGAGCCAGAACTCGCCGTTCTCCCGGTCGGAGCGCGGCAGCAGGTAGATCGTCGCCTGGTGGCTGTCCCCCTTGGGCTCCAGCACGAGGACGCCGTCCTCGGTGAGGTTGCCGGTGAGGTAGGCGTACTCGACGGAGGCGCGGAAGGGGTACTCCGTGTCGTTCGAGCGGGTCTTCAGGTTGCCGGCGGGAATGACCAGCCGCTCGCCCGGGAAACGCGCGGAGAGCGCGGCGCGGCGGGCGGCGGTGTACTCGGCCTGGGGGATGGGCTCCAGGCCGTGCAGCTCGGTGTCGGCCCAGCCGGACTTCATGTTCTCGGCGAGCTCGTCGGACACGCCGGGGTACAGACCGTTCTTACGCTGCTTGATCGGCTCCTCGGCTTCGTCCGGGCCCGCTGCGTCAGCAGCATGATCTGATACTGCCGGAGTGAGCTCTTCGGCCACGGTCATCCTCCTAGATACGGAACTGGACCCCCTCCATCGTACGGTCGTACGGAAGGGGGCCCAGGAGAGCGGAATTCCTTTTACGTGGCCTATGGGCTTACAGGCGACTCACTCGAAGCGTGCCGCCAGCAGCACCACGTCCTCCTGGCCGTCGGCCGCGTCGAGCTCCTCCGGAAGCACCGTCCGCAGCACATGGTCGGCGAGCGCCCCCGGGTCCGCACGCAGCGACCTGGGCACGCTCGTCGCCGCCGCGTGCAGTCGCGCGAAGGCCCGGTCCATGGGATCGCCGGTGCGCTGCAGCAGGCCATCCGTGTACAGCAGAACCGTCTCTCCTGGCGCTGCCCGGAACTCCACGCTCGGCGCCTCCCAGCAGGCGAGCATGCCCAGCGGCGCGGACAGCGACGTCTCCACGAACTCCGTGCGCCGCTCACCGATCAGCAGCGGCGGGCAGTGCCCGGCCCCGGCCATCGTGATCTTGTGCGAGGCGGGCTCGCAGTACGCGAAGAGGGCGGTGGCGCTGCGGGCGGGCTCGGTCAGCCTGAGCAGCAGTTCCAGGTCGGACAGGACGGCGACGGGGTCCTCGCCCTCCATTACGGCGTACGCCCGCAGGGACGCCCTCAGCCGTCCCATGGCGGCCACCGCGCTGGGCCCCGACCCCGTGACGGACCCGACCGCGAGACCGAGCGCGGCGTCCGGCAGGGGCAGCGCGTCGTACCAGTCGCCGCCGCCGCGCGGACCGGTGCGATGCCGGGCGGCGAGCTGGACGCCGAAGACCCGGGGCAGCCGCGAGGGCAGCAGCTCCTCGGTGATCGTCGTCATGCACGCGCGCGTGCGTTCCAGTTCGACCAGCCGGGCCAGGTGCTCGGCCGCGTACCGCGTGTACAGGCCGACGAGGTGCCGCTGCCGCTCGACCGGCTCGGCGGGCTCGTCGTACAGCCAGACGGCGGCGCCAAGGCGGCCTGCCGTCTCGGTGGACAGCGGGAGCGCGTAGCTCGCGGCATAGCCGAGCCGGGCGGCCACCTCGCGGTGACGCGGGTCGAGTCCGTCCTCGGAGAACAGATCGGGCTGTGTGATCTCTCCCTCGCCGCCGGGCAGTCCGTCCAGGATCTTTCCGTACGACATGCAGCGGCGCGGAACCGTCTCGATGTGACCGAGATCGGCGCGGGCGAGGCCCAGGCCGATGGTGGTGTCCGGGCCGAGGCCGTCGCCCGGCTCCATGACGACGAGACCGCGCCGGGCACCCACAAGGGCGGCTCCCGCGCGCAGAAGTTCATGAAGTGCGTCACTCAGGCACGCCGTGCGGACCATCCGCTCGGTCAGTTCGTGCAGCGTCGTGAGATCGGACACCCAGCCGGCGAGACGGTCCTGGAGAACGGCTCCCGGGGGGTTTGGAGCAGGGGCCGAAGAGGTACCCGAGGCGGCAGGCGCGGGCGCGACAGTGTGTGTGGGGCCCGGAACCGTTGAATCGATTCCAGCCACTTTCGGAAGGTGCGGGGCGTTCATGGCGCCCGGCTTTCCGACCGGTGCGTATTGCTCAAAAGCATCGCAAACCCCCATGTCATTCTGCGCCGCTAGCAGTGTCTCCACATGTACACGTACTCGTCAGGGGATGTCCAGCATTGTCCTGCTGAGATTCCTGGTGTCCATGGGAAAGTTGAAAAAGGCAAAGTTGGCTTAAAACTGCCTCGGGTTACGGTGTATTGCGGTCGACTGGCCTTGTTCGACGGAGCGTCACAGCGGTCGTGATGGGTACGTACTCGGTGAAGGCCAGGGGTGGTTGGGCTCGTCCCGGAACCTGGCGACGGACCCGGGCGTCTTAACCACCGACGACCGTGCCCCATCCTCCCGTGGCGGAGGCGGCAAGCAATACGCGGGACAGTAATCGCCAGGCGCCGCCACCCCCACGCCATGCCCATGCTGTTGATAGGCGCAGTATGGACGCGGACGCAGCCAGTGCTCGGCCCATAGGGGTTCCCCTTGTCCTGGGTAGGGGTGTGATGCGCCAGTAGGTACGCACAGTGAAGTGATCGACACATGATGTGATGTGGTCCTCGGTGTTGCCAGGCGTGCAACGGAAAGGAACGAGCGCTCATGCGCGAGATCCTCGGAAGGCGACGCAGGCTCCTTTCCAGGCGAAACAATGGAAGGCCTGAGATGCTCAGCGCGGCCCTGACATTCGCGACCGCATGGCAGTGGCCCGTACTGCCCGGTGTCGCGCCGGACCCGCAGGGGCGGGTCGGCTGCGGGTGCCCCGATCCGGAGTGCACGGTTCCAGGTGCTCACCCCTTCGACCCCGGTCTCCTCGCGGCGACCACCGACGAGCGCATGGTGCGCTGGTGGTGGACGAACCGCCCCACGGCGCCGATCGTCCTCGCCACCGGCGGCCAGGCCCCGTGCGCGGTGAGCCTGCCGGCGCTCGCCGCCTCCCGCGCGCTCGGGGCGCTCGACCACATGGGTATGCGCCTCGGTCCGGTGGTCGCCTCCTACACGCGTTGGGCGCTGCTCGTGAAGCCGTACTCCTTCGAGCAGTTGGGTGAGCTGCTGTACGCCAAGGACTTCGTGCCCGGCTCGCTGCGCTTCCATGGCGAGGGCGGCTATCTCGCGCTGCCCCCGTCCGAGACCGGACAGGGCCAGATCCGCTGGGAGCGGGCGCCGCTGCCCGGCTCGGCCGCACCCTGGGTGCCCGATGTGGAGGCCGTCGTGGACGCCGTGGTGGAGGCCCTCACTCGTCCGGGTGTGAGCGCACCCGAGTTGTAGGGGAATCAGGCGCACGGCGAACCGAACGTCCCTTCTTGGTCGTTGTCGTCCCTTTCATGCCGCGTTTCTCCGGGGGGCGAGCCCTGGGCTCCCGAAGAGTTCGTCTGCCGGCGCTGACGGGTGTTGTGGCGCTCGTGGCCGCGCTGCCGCTGACCGTGGCCTCCGCAGAGCCGGTGGGCGACGAGAGTCCCGCGGTCGTACGTACATCCGGACGCGTCGACGACAAGGCGGCCGCATCGCGGCCCGGCCCGGTCAGGAGTCCGCTGTTGCTCGGCCGGGATCTCGCCGGCACCGCCCACTGCGGACCCGAACTCGCCTCCCCCGACGGCATCGAGGCACAGACCTGCGTGCTGACCCAGGGGCGGGACACCTGGGTGCGCACGTACTACCGCAACGCGACCGGCGACGGCCTCGCCGCCGTACTGACCCTTATGGCGCCCGGCGGCCGTACCGTCCGGATGCACTGCGCGGTGGGCGCGGACGACGAGCCAGGGGCGTGCGAGACGCCTCGGGAGCGCACGAAGGGGGACGCGCGGGCGTACACGGCGGTCGTGGAATTCGCGGCGGGCGCCCAGGGGCCTCTGCTGCTGCGCTCGGGGAGCGACTGAGCTGCGTAGGGGGTCAACTCACCTGCGAGGAGGGCGTGTTGGAATGCGCGCCGAGGGCGGGCAGGGATCCGGAAACGCAAAGACCCGGTTGCTGGCGACGGGGGATGCACCAGCAACCGGGCTATTGGAACGGTAACAAGAGATCGGCGGTTCGCAAATTCGATCTCGGCTATTCGGACACCGATTCTCCTGCCACGACGGGGAGTTGTGACGGGAGTCACCAGTTCGGTGATTCCGCCAGGTGGCTGACCGGTCGGTCAGCCAAGGACGGGATGTCGACCGGGTGTCAACTGAGCGTCACCTGGCGGTTGGTGAGCCCGCCGCGCGCCCGGCGCTCGTCCGCGGTGAGCGGTGCGTCGGTGGCCAGTGCGGCGGCGAGCCGCTCGGCGAACTCGGCGGCCGGCTTCTCGATGTCCTCCGCACTGACACCGGTCGGCAGATCCCAGACCGGAACCGTGAGGCCGTGCGCACGGAAGGAGCCCACGAGACGGGTGCCTTCTCCGAGGCTCGACCGGCCGGCCGCGTGCAGCCGCGCGAGCGCGTCCAGCAGCTGCTCCTCGGCGTGCGGCATGACCCAGCGCAGGTGGTTCTTGTCCGGCGTCTCGCACCAGTACGCGGCGTCGACGCCCGACAGTTTCACAGTCGGGATGGCGGCGGCGTTGGCGCGCTCCAGGGACGCGGTCACGTCCGGAGTCGCGTTCTCCGAGTCCGGGACCCAGAACTCGAAGCCCGAGTGCACCACGGGCTCGAACGCGCCCTTGGGGTCGAGGAGATCCTGCAGCCGCGGCCCTCCCCCAGTCTCGAATCCGCTCGACCGGGAGGTGCCCCCACCCGGGGCACGCCGGCCCTGGACGGGAGTGCCGGGATCGGCGGTCAGCGCTCGCTGCAGGGTGTCGGCCAGGTCGCGGCTGATGTCGCCGGAAGAGGCGTCGTTCTGGAGGCCGATCATCACGGAGCCGTCGTCGCGGCGCAGCGCGGGCCACGCCATCGGCAGGACGGTGGCGAGCGTGACCGAAGGAACGCCCTCCGGGAGGGGCTCCTTGAGCGTCAGCTCGACCGTGGCCGCAGGCACCAGCTCGCGCAGCGCGACCCAGTCGCACTCGCCCGGCAGTCCCTCGAATGGGCGCTGCACCAGCTCGGTTACGGCATGCGACGCGCTCCGGCCGTGACACGCCTTGTAGCGGCGGCCACTGCCGCAGGGGCAGGGCTCGCGGGCTCCCACCACCGGGATGTCGCCGTCCTGCTGCCGCGGCTGCCTGGCCTTCGTCTGGGATCGCTTCTTGGCCATCGTGGGTTTCTCCCGGTTACGGCTTGTCTCGTACGGGCGCGAGCCTAGCCGCTCGTACGAGGACCGACGGGACCCTGTGGACAACCTGCCGAGTCGTCCCGGAACCGGCGCTTCAGTCCAGCCCGTGCTTCAGTCCAAGTCGTCGAAGGAATCGCCGAAGTCCAGGTCGGGTATCGCGGACACCGGCGGAGCCGTGATGCGCGTGGCGAAGTCGTCGCGCCGGTGCTCCGTGTGGCCGTTCTTCTGGACGACCACCCACACCGTGACCTCGCCCTGGACGTCGTCCCTGACGCCCCAGTCGTCGGCCAGCGCGGTGATGATGTTCAGCCCACGGCCGCCGCGCGCGGTAACCGAGGGCGTGGCCGGAACCGGGCGGGTCGGACCACCGCCGTCCGTCACCTCGACGGTCAGCCGTCCGCCTGGGTCAACCCGCCATGCGGCAAGGACATCGCCGTCCCCCGCCAGCGCGTCGCCCAGCGGTCGGCCGTGCCGGCACGCGTTGCTCAGCAGTTCGGAAAGGATCAGTACGGCATCGTCGATGACCGCTTCCGCCACGCCACCGGTGCGCAACTGATCGCGCATCCGCTGTCTTGCTTCCCCCACGCCCGCAGGGCCATGGGGTACGGCCATGCTCGACGACGTGGGCACCTCCTGTGCCACCACCAACGCCACCCCCGAGACCTCCTTCGCCCCACGCCACGGTGTGGATGCCCCCCTGGACTGGACCGGAAACCGGCCGATGCACATGCAGTGACGCACTCGTAACCGTCGAACACGGACCGAACGCGCCGGAGCACTCCCCGTAATCGGGTGGCCGGATTTCGACGGTCTGGCCGAGGTCTCGGGACCTCGCAGGTCAGCGGCCCAGCTGGCGCAGCACCGCGCGCGGGCGGTTGGTGATGATGGCGTCGACACCCAGCTCGACGCAGAGACCGACGTCCTCGGGTTCGTTCACGGTCCATACGTGAACTTGATGACCGGCCCGCTTCAGGCGCTCGATGTACAGCGGGTGGTTGCGCACGATCCGCATGGACGGGCCCGCGATCCGGACACCCACGGGCAGCCGTCCGTCGCGCAGCCGGGGCGAGAGGAACTGGAGGAGATAGACCGTCGGCAGCGTCGGAGAGGCCGCCCGCACGCGGTGCAGCGAGCGTGCCGAGAAGCTCATGACGCGTACGGGCGACTCGGCGGCGGAGGCCGGGACGTCCAGGCCGAAGCGCTTCAGGAGGTGCAGCAGGCGCTCCTCGACCTGGCCCGCCCAGCGCGTGGGGTGCTTCGTCTCGATGGCCAGCTCCACGGGGCGGCCGGCATCGGCGACGAGCTCAAGGAGGCGCTCGAGCGTCAGGACGGACTGCTGTTCCCAGGACGGCGGCCGTTGCTGCTCCCAGTCGGGCGCCTCGTCGCGGTTCTTCCAGGAGCCGAAGTCCAGGGTGGCGAGGTCGGCGAGCTCTAGGGCGGAGACGGCACCGCGGCCGTTGGAGGTGCGGTTGACGCGGCGGTCGTGGACACAGACGAGATGGCCGTCCGCGGTCAGCCGTACATCGCACTCCAGGGCGTCCGCCCCGTCCTCGATGGCCTTCTCGTACGCGGCCAGGGTGTGCTCCGGGGCCTCTTCGGAGGCGCCGCGATGGGCGACCACCTGAATCAGGTGCTGTCGTGCGTGGGTCACCGCGTCATGGTGCCACCCGCGCGCGCGTGGCTGCGTCATGGTGCCCACGCGCGTGGGTACGCGCTTAAGGGCGGTGCCCAGAAGCTGCGATGGTTATGTCGGACTGGTCCTATATAAAGGAAGGTCGTGGCCCACAGACGCACAGGTAAGGTCGCGGACCCACAGGCACCGCTTATGGCGCCCTGACGTCCCGTGGGAAAAGCTGACGGCATACAAAGAAGTACATGCACAGCTGAATCGCGCCGGATCACGAACACGTAAGAGCACGTATGAGTGAGCGAGACCGAGCGCGACCGGAAACAGCAGCAGTGGATCGAGAGGAAGAGCTGTGAGCACCGAGAACGAGGGCACCAACGAGGGCAATGCGGTACCCCCCGCCCCGTCTGCACCTCCTGTGCCGGTGGACGCTCCCGCTGCTTCCACGCACCCGGAGCACGGGGTTCCGCCGCGGACGGGACCCCATCCGGAATCCCAGGAGGGCGAGCCGACGGCCGTGCTGCCTCCGGTGCCCTCCGGGGCGCCCGACGGCACAAGCGCCGCCCCCGGTCCGGAGGCGGGCGCCTGGCCCCCTCCGCCTCCGCCGGCCACGCCTGCGTACGCGAACGGCGGCTCGGGAGCCGGCTGGGGATCCACGTACCAGCAGCCGGCGCCCAAGTCCGGCGGCGGTCGCGGCGGCCTGATCGCCGCAGTCCTGGTGGCCGCGCTCGTCGCGGGCGGCGTGGGCGGCGGCATAGGCTACTGGGCGGCCGACCGCAACGACACCTCCACGGGCTCGACGACGGTGTCCGCCTCGCAGAGCGGCGGTGACCTCAAGCGCGACGCGGGCACGGTCGCGGCGATCGCCAACGAGGCGCTGCCCAGCACCGTCACCATCGAGGCGGAGAGCGGCAGCGGCGAGGGCGGCACGGGCACCGGCTTCGTCTTCGACAAGCAGGGCCACATCCTCACCAACAACCACGTGGTGGCGGAGGCGGTCGACGGCGGCAAGCTCTCCGCGACCTTCCCCAACGGCAAGAAGTACGACGCCGAGGTGGTCGGCAACGCACAGGGCTACGACGTCGCGGTCATCAAGCTCGACGACGCGCCCGCGGATCTGAAGCCGCTGCCGCTCGGCGACTCCGAGAAGGTGGCCGTCGGCGATTCGACGATCGCGATCGGCGCGCCCTTCGGTCTGTCCAACACGGTGACCACGGGCATCATCAGCGCCAAGAACCGCCCGGTGGCCTCCAGCGACGGCAGCTCCAGCGGCAAGGCCTCGTACATGAGCGCTCTGCAGACCGACGCCTCGATCAACCCGGGCAACTCCGGCGGTCCGCTGCTGGACGCGAACGGCTCGGTGATCGGCATCAACTCGGCCATCCAGTCCGCGAGCAACGGCCTGGGCGGCACCGGCCAGTCCGGCTCCATCGGCCTGGGCTTCGCGATCCCGATCAACCAGGCGAAGAACGTCGCCCAGCAGCTGATCAGGACCGGCAAGCCGGTCTACCCGGTGATCGGCGCCTCGGTCTCCCTCGAGGAGGGCACCGGCGGCGCGAGGATCACCGAGGAGGGCGCGGGCGGCGCGGACGCGGTCGAGGAGGGCGGCCCCGCCGACAAGGCCGGTCTCCAGCCGGGCGATGTCATCACGAAGATCGACGACACGGCGATCGACAGCGGCCCCGCCCTCATCGGCGAGATCTGGACCCACCAGCCCGGCGACACGGTCACACTCACATACACCCGCGACGGCAAGACCAACACGACCGAGGTCACCCTCGGCGAGCGGGAGGGCGACAGCTGACCCGCCACGAGAGCTGACCCGTTAGTCTTGATCCCGCGCCGGTCTCCGATCGGCGCGGGGTGGGTTGCCCGAGCGGCCTAAGGGAACGGTCTTGAAAACCGTCGTGGCAGCGATGTCACCGTGGGTTCAAATCCCACACCCACCGCTTGCAGGCCAGAAGGGGTGCCTCTCACTGAGAGGCGCCCCTTCTGCGTCGGGAGCCCGGCCCTCCCTCACTCCCGTCGGCCGCCCACCAGCCGTCGGGCCGACCCCACCGTCGACCGTGCCTCCCGCTCCGAAAGGCCCACCTGGACCGCCGCGTCCACCAGCGGTTCGACGAGCTCGTCGCCGATCCCGTTCTCGTACGCTCGGCAGGCCGCCCAGAAGAGGCGGGTGTTGCGTTGGCCCTCGTGGGCGGCGGCGACGAACTGGACCAGGCCCTGGCCGTGCCCGCCCGCTGAGGACGGCGTGGGGTGGTGTGTCCGGGGCGGGGGCGTGAGTAGGCGCAGGAGGGCGCGTGGGCAGAGTGCGGGCGCCAGGTGGGAGGTGCCCGGAGCCGTGCTGTAGACGCCGTGCGCGGTGCGCGAGCCGGGGCCGACGAGGTAGCCGCCGGCGCCGCGGATGTCGATGCCGGGGGCGAGGCGGCCCGCTGAGTTGGGGACGACGACGTCGGGTGGGCCGGACAGCCACAGGTGGCGGCCGCCGCTGGGAGTCAGGACGACGACCGTCTCCGGGATCGTGAACAGGTGGCGCAGGGCGAGTTCGCGCAGCGCTGCCGAGGAGTCGGTGCCCGATTTGGTGTCGAGGTCGATGCCGATGAGGTGGTGTGGCTCAAGACCGCAGGCGATGCCGTAGCCGGTGGCCCAGGGGGCGGCGGCGAAGAGCTCGCGAATGCGTTCGGGTTCGGTCGAGGCGTCGTACACACCGTGTCCGAAGCGCCCGCACTCCCCGTGGCAGGGCGGCGCCGTCGGGTCGTCGCGGTGCGGGGAGCGCAGTGCCGGGAGCTTGGTTCGGGACAGCGGGATGACGGCCAGTCCGCGTTCGGCGGCTGACAGCGCGTGTGCAAGGGCCAGCGTGGTGGCCTGCCGGTCTATGGTGGCCATGAACCCATGTTCGTACAGGTGTTCGAAAAAAGGAAGGGGAGGCGGTCTCCGACCTTGACAGTCACCGGTATCTGACGGACAGTCAGAAACCCTTGTTCGTACGAGGTCCGGGAGGGCCGTCGTCGTGCACCTCGCCCCCACCGAGCGCCAGCGACGGCTGCGCGCCGAACTCCGTACGTACTTCCGGGACCTGATGCCTGACGGGCCGCCGCGCGCCGCCGATTCGGGTCGGCAGCGGGCACTTCTTCGGCGCATCGGTGCCGACGGCTGGCTGGGACTGGGCTGGCCGGTGGCGTACGGGGGTCAAGGGCGCGGCGCCGACGAGCAGTTCGTGTTCTTCGACGAGGCCTACCGGGCGGGCGCCCCCGTCTCCATGGTCACGCTGAACACGGTCGGGCCGACGCTGATGAAGTACGGGACCGAGGAGCAGAAGGACTTCTTCCTGCCGCGGATTCTGCGCGGGGACGTCGTGTTCGCGATCGGGTACTCGGAGCCGTCGGCCGGGACCGACCTCGCCTCGCTGCGGACGCGCGCCGTGCGCGACGGCGGGGACTGGCTCGTCGACGGACAGAAGGTCTTCACCTCCAACGCGCAGAACGCCGACTGGATCTGGCTCGCCTGCCGCACCGACCCGGACGCGCCCAAGCACAAGGGCATCTCGATCCTGCTCGTGCCCGCCGACGCCCCCGGGTTCTCATGGACGCCGATCGAGACGGTGGGCGGGCTGACCACGACGGCCACGTACTACGACGGGATCCGCGTTCCGGCGGGCAATCTCGTCGGCGAGGAGAACGGCGGCTGGGGGCTCATCACCAACCAGCTCAACCACGAGCGGGTCGCGCTCGCGGCGATCGGCATGCAGGCCGAGGACTTCTACGCCGCCGCGCTGACCGCGGCCCGTACGCCCGATCCGGTGACCGGGCGGCGCAGGGTTGACGAGCCGTGGGTGCGGTCGAGACTGGCCGAGGCGCATGCCCGGCTGGCGGCATCACGCCTGCTCAACTGGCGTTTGGTGGGGGATGTCGGGGCTGGCCGGCTGGCGCCCGGCGATGCGAGCGGCGTGAAATTCGCGGGAACCGAATCGACGGTCGCGGTGTATCGAATGTGTCAGGAAATTGTGGGAGCGGACGGGCTGATCCGCTCGGGTTCGCCGGGTGTGTTCGAAGGCGGCGAGCTGGAGCGGATGAACAGGGCGGCGCAGATCAACACGTTCGGGGGCGGGGTGAGCGAGGTGCAGCGGGAGATCGTGGCGACGATGCGGCTCGGGATGACGAGGGGGCGGCGGTGAGCGAGGGGTCCGGCGGGGACCTCGACGCACGGCTGAAGGCGTACGAGGGGCGGGCGGCAGCGGTCGCGGGAGTGGGGAAGGACCCGGTCAACGAGTCGATGATCCGGCACTGGTGCGAGGCGATGGGAGACAGGAATCCGGCGTATGCGGGGCCGGATGCCATAGCTCCGCCGACCATGCTCCAGGCGTGGACCATGGGAGGCCTGTCTGGTCATTCCGGGCATACGGGGCGGTCGAAGGTGTACGACGAACTGCACGGGCTGCTCGACGGCGCCGGGTACACCTCCGTGGTCGCCACCGACTGCGAGCAGGAGTATCTGCGACCGCTGCGGCCGGGGGACGAGATCACCTTCGACTCGGTGATCGAGTCGGTCTCCGCGCGCAAGACGACCAAGCTGGGCACGGGGTATTTCGTCACTACGCGCATGGATGTACGGGCAGGGGGTCAGCCGGCGGGGACGCATCGGTTCCGGATCTTCAAGTACGCGCCCGCGGTCCGGAAACCGAGGACTCCGGAGGATGCGGCACCGGCGACCGGGGCGGCGGCTTCGGAGGCCTCGACGGTGTCACGGCCCCGGCGTCCCCGTCCTGTCGTCAACCGTGACAACGCCGGGTTCTGGGAGGGCGTGGCCCGGCACCGACTGCTGATCCAGCGCTGCGACGGATGCAAGACCCTGCGTTTTCCCTGGCTGCCGGGGTGCAACGCATGCGGGTCACTGGAGTGGGACACGGTCGAGGCGAGCGGCGAGGGCACCGTGTACTCGTACGTCGTGATGCACCACCCGCCCTTCCCGGCCTTCGATCCTCCCCATGCGGTCGGACTGATCGAGCTGGCCGAGGGTGTGCGGATGATCAGCAACGTGGTGGGGGTGCCGCACGAAGAGGTGCGGATCGGGATGCCGGTACGGCTCGAATTCGAGTGGACGGACGAGGAGTTGGAGCTGCCGGTCTTCCGTGCCGTCGCGGCCGTCGCGCCGGTCGAGGGGAGCGGGGGCTGACATGGACTTCACACCTACGGAGGAGCAGACGGCGGCCCGTGAGCTGGCCGCGCGGATCTTCGGCGACCTGTCCACGCACGAGCGGCTCGCCGCCGCCGGGACAGGCAGTGATGCCGAACTGTGGAAGGCGCTGTGCGAGGCCGGGCTCGTGGCCGCCGTCGAGGACATAAGGCTCCTCGGGCTGGTACTCCTGCTGGAGGAACAGGGGCGGACGACAGCCCAGGTGCCGTTCGCGGCGAGCTGTGTGTACGGGCTGTTGGCGGTGTCGGCGCATGGTTCGGCGGAGCAGCGGGAGCGGCTGCTGCCGGGCATCGGGGACGGGACGGTGGTGGTGAGCGGGGCGCTGCGCGGAGCGGCCGTACGGGAGGAAGGGCCCGGCGAGTTGAGCGGCACGGTCGCCGTGGTGCCGTGGCTCCGCGACGCCACGCATGTCCTGGTCGCGGACGATGTGCGCCGACTGTGGCTGGTGCGGACGGGTGAGGCCGAGTGTGAGCCCGTCGAGCTGACGGCGCCCTGGTCGGCGGGGCGGCTGACGCTGGACGGCACGCCGGCGGAGCGGCTCGGCGACGGGGCGGGAAGCGTGGGGGCTTACGGGAGCGGAGGGCGCCGGGACGGGGCGAGCGGTGGTGGGGCGTACGGGAACGGGGCGCACGAGAGCCGTGCGTACGACGACGTGCTTGCCACCGCGCGTACCGCCTTCGCGGGGCTGCAGGCCGGGGTGTGCGCGGGTTCGCTGGCCCGGGCGGTGGAGCACACCAACACCCGCGAGCAGTTCGGACGGCCGCTCGCGGCCAAGCAAGGGGTTCAACTCCGGGCAGCGGACGCGTACATGGACACGGAGGCGATACGGGTCACGGCGTACGAGGCGGCCTGGCGACGTGACGAGGGGCTGGAGTACGCCAGTCATGCGCTGACCGCCGCGTGGTGGGCCTCGGAGGCGGGGCAGCGCGTTGTGCACACGGGCCAGCATCTGCACGGCGGCATGGGGGCCGACCTCGACCATCCCGTGCACCGGCACTTTCTGTGGGGGCGGCAGCTGGACGCGTATCTGGGATGCGGGAGCGAAGTGCTCCAGGAGCTGGGGGAGTTGATCGTGCACGGAGAGGGCGAGGGAGAGGGGGCGGGGGAGGCATGAGCGCCGGTGTCGGACAGGTGGTGCGTGTCGGCGATGCGCTGCCGCCGCTGGAGATCGAGATCACCCGCACGCTCATCGTCGCCGGGGCCATCGCGTCGCGCGACTACCAGGACGTGCACCACGACGCGGAGCTCGCACGGCAGAAGGGCTCGCCGGACATCTTCATGAACATCCTGACGACCAATGGTCTGGTCGGCCGCTACATCACGGACCATTTCGGTCCCACGGCCGTCCTGAGCAGAGTGGCGATCAGACTGGGGGTGCCCAACTACCCCGGCGACACGATGGTGTTGACCGGCACGGTCGCGGAGGTCGCGGAGGTCGAGGGTGATGGTGCCGCGGGCGAGACGGTCACCGTGAGGGTGGTCGGGGCCAACGGCATCGGCAAGCACGTCACGGGGACAGTGACCGTGACGGTCCCGGGCGGCGCCGACGGGGCGGGCCGGTCATGAGCGTACGGACGAGGGACACGCTCGGCGGACGAGCGGCAGTCGTGGGGATCGGGGCCACCGAGTTCTCCAAGGACTCGGGGCGCAGTGAGCTGCGGCTGGCGGTGGAGGCGGTGCGGGCCGCGCTCGACGACGCCGGGCTCACGGCGGCCGATGTGGACGGGATGGTGACGTTCACGATGGACACCAGCCCGGAGATCACGGTCGCCCAGGCGGCCGGTATGGGGGAGCTGTCCTTCTTCTCGCGGATCCACTACGGCGGCGGGGCGGCCTGCGCGACCGTTCAGCAGGCCGCACTCGCGGTGGCGACGGGAGTGGCTGAAGTCGTGGTCTGCTACCGGGCGTTCAATGAACGGTCGGGGCGGAGATTCGGGTCCGGGGTGCAGCGGCGGGAGCCGTCGGCCGAGGGCGCGGCGCTCGGCTGGGGCCTGCCGTTCGGGCTGCTCACGCCCGCCTCCTGGGTGGCGATGGCGGCGCAGCGCTACCTGTACACGTATGGGCTGACGTCAGAGGCGTTCGGGCAGGTCGCGGTCGTGGACAGGAAGTATGCGGCGACCAATCCGGCGGCGTACTTCCACGGCAGACCGATCACGCTCGCCGACCATGCCGCCTCGCGCTGGATCGTCGAGCCGCTGCGGTTGCTGGACTGCTGCCAGGAGACCGACGGCGGCCAGGCCCTGGTCGTCACCTCCGTGGAGCGGGCGCGAGACCTGCCGCAGCCGCCCGCGGTGATCACGGCGGCGGCCCAGGGCGCCGGCCGGAGACAGGAGCAGATGACCAGCTTCTACCGGGACGATCTGACAGGCCTGCCGGAGATGGGGGTGGTGGCGCGGCAGTTGTGGCGTACGTCCGGGCTGACGGCGGCCGAGATGGATGTGGGGATTCTGTACGACCACTTCACCCCGTTCGTGCTGATGCAGCTGGAGGAGTTCGGGTTCTGCAAGCCGGGCGAGGCGGCGGACTTCGTCGCCGAGGAGCGGCTGCCACTGAACACACACGGGGGACAGCTCGGGGAGGCGTACCTGCACGGGATGAACGGCGTGGCGGAGGCGGTACGGCAGCTGCGCGGGACGTCCGTGAACCAGATACCCGACGCCCGCCGGGTACTGGTCACGGCGGGTACGGGGGTCCCCACATCGGGGTTGATCCTGGGGGGATGACGGAGGCTCACCAGTCGGATTAGCGATCCGTAGTTATCCTGTGGCAGAGTGTCATGTGCACGCCCGGCGCCCAGGCGACGTCGGGCACCCTCCCCGGCGAAGTCGCGAGACCTCACTGGCCAGCGTCCGGAGGGACGTGCCACGAGGGCTGACGGTTCCCACCGGCCAGCACCAGGGCACGAAGACGATTGGCTCACATCCCTGAGCAACACTGGGGATCACTAAGTCAATCAGAGACGCTGAACACGGAGCGGGCTGTGTGGTGCTACTCCCCACAGCCCACCCCGGAGCCCATCCGTACTCCTCCGGAACCGCGCGGCGCCCCGTACTACTCCTCTGGGAGCGGTCTCTCAGGGGTGAACCCTCAGGGGTACGGGCCGTTGCGTCCACCTCCAGGAGGTGGAGGTAGCTCTCCTCCTACAACCTGAGGCGGACAAGGCTTCAGGACCTCCGGCCGATCCGCTCGAGTAGGGGGCGATCCTAGCGTGGAGCCATGACCACACCCGTCTGCACCAGCGCTTCGAACGCCGCTACGCCAAGGGCCCAGACCCTCGCGTACCCGTCGTTCGCGTCGTACGTGAAGGCCCGCCAGCCCGTGCTGCTGCGTACCGCGCGCTCGCTGACCGCGAACCCCAGCGACGCCGAGGATCTGTTGCAGACCGCGCTGGCGAAGACGTATGTCGCGTGGGAGCGAATCGAGGACCACCGGGCGCTCGACGGTTACGTCCGCCGGGCGTTGCTGAACACGCGGACGTCGCAGTGGCGGAAGCGGAAGGTCGACGAGTTCGCGTGCGACGAGCTGCCGGAGCCCCAGGCTCCGCCGGCCGGGGATCCGGCGGAGCAGCAGGCGCTTCACGATGCGATGTGGCGCGCGATCATGAGGTTGCCGGCGCGGCAGCGGGCGATGGTCGTCCTGCGGTACTACGAGGACCTGAGCGAGGTCCAGACGGCGGAGGTGCTCGGCGTCTCGGTCGGCACGGTCAAGTCGGCGGTGTCGCGTGCGCTCGGCAAGTTGCGTGAGGACCCGGAGCTGGGACCCGTTCGCTGACCAGTGCGGCGCCGTTGCCGGGGCTCCGCCCCCAGCCCCCGTATCGGCCTGGCGGCCTCGTCCTCAAAGGTCGCACGGACTGCATGGTGCTCGGCCGCCTCACAAAGCCAGGTCTTGCCACGGAAGCCCTGCACAGCAACGTGATCGATCATCCCTGTACTAGTGACATACCGCGCGGTATGTGCGCACAATCAGCCCCAACCCTTAACGCCACCGCGCAGGCAATGTCGCCTCAGGAGGACGCCGTGCAGAGCACGATGCAGGACGTACCGCTGCTGATCTCGAGGATCCTGACCCACGGGTCGACCATCCACGGTTCATCGCAGGTGATCACGTGGACCGGCGAGGGGGAGCCGCAGCGGCGGTCCTTCGCCCAGATCGGGGCGCGGGCCGCCCGGCTGGCGCACACCCTGCGGGAGCTCGGAGTCGAAGAGGGACAGCCGACGGGCACCTTGATGTGGAACAACGCCGAGCACGTCGAGGCGTACTTCGCGATCCCCTCCATGGGCGCGGTGCTGCACACGCTCAACCTCCGGTTGCCCCCGGAGCAGCTGGCCTGGATCGTGAACCACGCCGCCGACCGCGTGGTGATCGCCAACGGTTCGTTGTTGCCGCTGCTGGCGCCGTTGCTGCCGCATCTGAAGTCGGTCGAGCATGTGATCGTCTCGGGTCCCGGCGACCGTTCGCTGCTGGACGGGGCGTCGGTCCAGGTGCACGAGTACGAGGAGCTGATCGACGGCAAGCCGGAGACGTACGACTGGCCGGAGCTGGATGAACGCCAGGGCGCGGCCATGTGCTACACCTCCGGGACGACGGGTGACCCCAAGGGGGTCGTCTTCTCCCACCGTTCCGTCTATCTGCACTCCATGCAGATCAACATGGCGCAGTCCATGGGCCTCACCGACCAGGACACGTCCCTCGTCGTGGTCCCGCAGTTTCATGTGAACGCCTGGGGGGTGCCGCACGCGACGTTCATGACCGGTGTGAACATGCTGATGCCGGACCGTTTTCTCCAGCCGGGCCCGCTCGCCGAGATGATTGAGAGCGAGAAGCCGACGCACGCCGCCGCCGTCCCCACCATCTGGCAGGGGCTGCTCGGGGAGCTCAAGGCCAAGCCACGGGACGTGAGTTCGCTGACGCAGGTCACCATCGGCGGCTCCGCCTGTCCACCCTCCCTCATGAAGGCCTTCGACGAGCTGGGCATGCGCGTCTGCCACGCCTGGGGCATGACGGAGACCTCCCCGCTCGGCACGATCGCCCGGCCGCCGGCCCATGTGGTCGGTACGGACGAGGAGTTCACGTACCGCCTCACGCAGGGCCGTTTCCCCGCGAGCGTCGAGGCCCGGCTGACCGGCCCCGGCGGCGAGCGGCTGCCCTGGGACGGCGAGTCCGCGGGCGAGCTGGAGGTACGCGGTCCATGGATCGCGGGCGCGTACTACGGCGGCCACAGCACTACCGAAGTCCTGCGCCCCGCCGACAAGTTCAGCGAGGACGGCTGGCTCAAGACGGGTGATGTCGGCACGATCAGCCCCGACGGCTTCCTGACCCTCACCGACCGCGCCAAGGACGTCATCAAGTCGGGAGGGGAGTGGATCTCGTCGGTGGAGCTGGAGAACGCGCTCATGTCCCACCCCGACGTCGCTGAGGCCGCCGTCGTCGCCGTCCCCGACGAGAAGTGGGGCGAACGCCCGCTCGCCACCGTCGTCCTCAAGGAGGGCGCCACCGCCGACTTCAACACCCTGCGCACCTTCCTCGCCGAGGAGGGCAGGATCGCCAAGTGGCAGCTCCCCGAACGCTGGACGGTGATCGAGGCGGTGCCGAAGACGAGCGTCGGAAAGTTCGACAAGAAGGTGCTGCGCAGGCAGTACGCAGCGGGCGATCTGGACGTCACGCAGATCTGACGGCTTTTCGCCTGCTATGTGGGCCGGTACGTGAGTGGGGGCGCTGTTTCA
>NZ_BAAGPS010000035.1:85668-178698 GCF_054783935.1 Streptomyces pseudoechinosporeus | reverse complement strand
ACGCGAAACGATCAGTTCGTGCCGATCCGCGCCAGCAGGTCCACGATCCTGCTCTGTACCTCGCTGCTCGTCGAGCGTTCGGCGAGGAACAGGACTGTCTCCCCCGCGGCCAGGCGCGGGAGTTCGGACTGGTCCACGGCGGCGGTGTAGACGACGAGCGGGGTGCGGTTCAGCTGGCCGTTCGCGCGCAGCCAGTCGACGATTCCGGCACGGCGGCGGCGTACCTGCATCAGATCCATCACCACGAGGTTCGGCCGCATCTGCCCGGCCAGAGTGACGGCATCCGCGTCGGACGAGGCCCGCGCGACCTGCATCCCGCGCCGCTCCAGCGACGCGGTCAGCGCCAGCGCGATCTCCGCGTGCTCCTCGATCAGCAGCACACGTGGCGGGTGCTGCTCGCTGTCGCGGGGTGCCAGCGCCTTCAAGAGTACGGCAGGGTCGGCACCGTACGCCGCCTCGCGCGTCGCCTGCCCGAGTCCCGCCGTCACGAGCACCGGAACCTCGGCGGCTACGGCGGCCGTACGCAGCGACTGGAGCGCCGTACGCGTGATGGGACCGGTCAGCGGGTCGACGAACAGCGCGGCCGGGAACGCGGCGATCTGCGCGTCCACCTCCTCGCGCGAGTGCACGATCACCGGCCGGTAACCGCGGTCGCTCAGCGCCTGCTGGGTACCGACGTCCGGCGCGGGCCAGACCAGCAGCCGACGCGGATTGTCCAGGGGCTCCGGTGGCAGCTCGTCGTCCATCGGCTGCGGCAGGGGCTGGTTCGCGACCTCGACCGCCCCGCCGGGGCCGTCGAGCGGCTCGGGACCCTCGGCGGCGTTCTCGTCCGGGGCTCCTATGGCGTACGAGCGGCCGGGGCCCTCGGTGGCGTCGGCCGGCCGGGGCTCGGACGCGGGCGCGGTCGGCTGGGGGTGCGGGCGGGCCGCCGTCTCCGGGTGCTCGGCGGCGGGGACGGGCTCGGGAATGGCTTCGTTACGGGTGCCGAGCTTGCGGCGGCGGCCGGAGCCATTGGTCGCGTGGGGAGGAGGGGTCGGGGCCTGCGGTTGGGGTTGGGTCTGAGTTTGCCGCTGGGGTTGCTGAGCCTGGGGCTGTGGCTGAAGAGCCCCCAAGGGCGTGGGCTGGTTGTTCGGCTGGGGCTGCTGGGCGTCGCTCATACGGCGACCGAAGGGGACGCCCTGCCCGAGCGTGCGGACGCTGATGGCGCGGCCCTGGGTGGAGTTGGGGTCCACGGGGGGCGCGGCGGCAGCGGGCACCGCGGGGGGTGGGGCTTCGGCGGGGAGGGGCTGGGCTGTGCGGGGCGCGTCCGCTTGTTCCGGTGCCTGGGCGGTGGCGGGGGCTGCGGCCTGGGGAGCCGGGGTTTCGCCCATGCCCGGCCAGGGCTGGTGCTGGGGCTGCTGAGGGCTCGGAGCCGCCATGGACTGAGGCTGAGGCTGGGGTTGCGACTGAGGCGGGGCGTTCTGCGCGACGGCGGTGCCCTGAGGCGACGTACCCGCAGCGGGGATACCGCCCGCAGGTGTGGTCGCGGCAGCGGCGGCGGCCTCCGCGGGAATCCCCTGCGGAGGTACGCCCTGCGCCGGGACCACCGGCTGCGGCATGCCCTGCCCGACAGTCCCCGGAACGGCAACGCTCTGGCCGGGAGCTCCCTGTTCCGGGAGACCTTGCGCGGCAACGGGCTGTCCGGGAACACCCTGGGAAGCGTCACCTTGCGCGGGAACCCCCTGAGCGGCAGTGAGTTGTGCGGGAGCCCCTTGAGCCACCGCCTGCGCGGGCGCCATCTGCCCGGGAACACCTTGCCCCGCCCCCGTGGCATCCCCCTGCCGAGCCCGCCGCCGCCCGGTAGGCGCCGACACCGGATGCGGCTGTGGCGGAGTGTGATCCTCAGCCGGGTCGTGCAGGGCCGCATCATGACGACCGTCATCGGCCTGCCCGTGACTGACCTGCTCTTGACCGACCTGTTGCTGCCCGGTCTGCCCGTGGGCCTGCTGCTGAGCAGCGGCGTACTGCTGAGCGGCGTACTCAGACCCACGGTCCGCCTCCGCCGGCGGCAGCGCGAACACCGAGCGCGGCTCGGCCTCCTGAGCGGCCTGGCGCTCGGCCGCCGCGGCCAGCGCACGCCGACGCCGCCCGGTCGGCTGGCCGGTCTGCTGACCGGCTCCGTCACCGCCCTGACCCGTCGGCAGTGCCGCCGGCAGCGCCTGCCGCTCACCGCCGAGCTGCCGCGGACGCTGTCCCTCGGGCGCGGGCACGCCCTGCGGAGGCACCGTCGGCCCGAGCCCGGTGGCCGCGGCACCCGCGGCATGCTCGGCCGCGGTCACGACCGCACCCTCGGCGACCCCGCCGCCACTTTCCGCGGGACTCGGCCGCCCCCGCCGCCGCCCGGTCCCACCGGATACCAGGGAACCCTCACCGGTCCCCTGCGCCGGAACGGGCACCTGTGTCATCTGCGACTCATCCGCCGCGGCCCGCCTGCGCCGCCGCCCGGTGGGCGCGGCCGCCCCGGTCTCCGCCCCCGTCCCGGCCGAGGGCGCGACCTCGCTCTCCAGGAAGGCGTCCACCGAAGCCCGCCGAGCCCGCCGCCGCCCGCCACCCCCCTGCGGGGGGACCTGCTCGCGCAGCGCAACCGCGGAACCGGGCCCACCCTCCGCCGAGGCACCCGAGCCCGCAGCCACATCCGTACCAGCCGCATCCATACCAAGAGCCAGCGCCGGAGCCTGAGCGGAAACCGCCCCGGCCCCGCCCCCGATAGGCACCTCGAGCACAAACGCACTGCCGCTCATCCCCGGCACCTCATGCGTCTGCAGCACTCCACCGTGCGCTCGCACGATCCCGCGCACGATCGGCTCGTGCACCGGGTCTCCCCCCGCGTACGGCCCCCGCACCTCGATCCGTACGACCTCGCCGCGCTGGGCCGCCGCCACGACGACCGTGTTGTCCATGTAGCCACCGGCCGAGACCGGCGCGTTGCCCGTCGAGTCGACGCCCGCGACGTCCGCGACGAGGTGTGCGAGCGCGGTCGCGAGCCGCTGCGGGTCGACCTCGGCCTCGATGGGCGGCGCGTGCACGGCGAACTGCACCCGCCCGGGCCCGATCAGCTCGACGGCTCCGTCGACACCGGCCGCGACGACCGCGTCCAGCATGACCTTCGTCCGTACGACGTCCTCGGCCCCGGCGTCGAGCCGCTGGTAACCGAGCACGTTGTCGATGAGTGTGGTGATCCGGGAGTAGCCGGCCGAGAGGTGGTGCAGTACCTGGTTGGCCTCGGGCCACAGCTGTCCGGCGTCGTCGGCGGCGAGGGCGGACAGGTCACCGCGCAGCTGGTCGAGCGGGCCGCGCAGGGACTGCCCGAGCACGGCGAGCAACTGCTCGTGCCGCGCGGCCAGCGCCTCGTACCGGTCCTTCTCCCGCTCGGCGAGCGCCGCGTACCGGTCGTCGCCCGCGGCCAGCTCCTCCTCGTGCGCCTCTCTCAGCCCGGCGAGTTCCCGGCCGTGCTCGTCCCGGAGCGAGTTCAGCGCCGCGGCATGCTCTTCGGCGGCCCGGGCGAGCTCCTCCTGGTGCCGCTTGGCCGCCGCGTCCTTCTCCTCGACGAGAGCGTCGTACGCCCGCCGGTCGGTGAAGGTCATCACCGCGCCGACGAGCTGGTCCCCGTCCCTTATGGGCGCGGTCGTCAGGTCGACGGGCACCTGGTCGCCGCTCTTGGACCACACCACCTGCCCGCGCACCCGGTGCTTGCGCCCCGAGCGCAGCGTGTCGGCGAGCGGTGACTCCTCGTACGGGAAGGGCGTGCCGTCGGCGCGCGAGTGCAGCATCAGCGGATGCAGTTCCTGCCCGCCCAGGTCGCTGGCCCGGAAGCCGAGTATCTGCGCGGCGGCCGGATTGACAAGGACGACCCGCCCCTCTGTATCGGTGCCCACCACGCCCTCGGCGGCGGCCCGCAGAATCATCTCCGTCTGCCGCTGCGAACGCGCGAGCTCGGCCTCGGTGTCGACGGTGCCGGAGAGGTCCCGTACGACGAGCATCAGCAGCTCATCGCTGGTGTAGCCGGAACTGTCGTACGCCTGGTGGCCGTTCTCCAGATTCGCGCTCGTGACCTCGACCGGGAACTCGCTGCTGTCGGTACGCCGGGCCATCATCCGCCGCGGCTTGGTCCGCCCACGCGGGTCAATGCTTTCGGGTCGGCGCATGGACCCAGGGATCAGCCGGGAGTCGAACTCGGGCAGCAGATCGAGCAGCCCGCGCCCCACGAGAGCGGTGCCCGGGGCCTCGAAGGCCTCCAGGGCGATGGTGTTGGCATTGACGACGGTCCCATTGGCGTTGACCAGCACCAACGCATCGGGAAGCGCGTCCAGTATGGCTGCGAGGCGAGCAGCGCCTCGGGATGGCCTGCTGCTCACGAGACGCTTCCTCCCTGTTACCGCATCTTGCCGACCGCGAAGGCCATCTTGCCAACCGGTCCGCTACGTGTCACGCGAGGGAGTCTACGGGCAGAGGTTGCGCTCGCGACGCCGGATGAGAGGGAGGTCGCACGCAGAAGACAAGTAGAGAAGACGCAGAAGCTGTGACCTCCCCTTTAACCCTGACTCTTCAACCCTCCTCTTCAGCCCTCGCCCTTCAGCAGGGGGCGACTCAGGAACCGAACTTCGGAAGTACGGGCACCATGGCGTTCCACCGCGCGATCTCACACCCGTCACCGCGCCCGTACATGGCGTGGACGGGCCGCCCGGCCCACGTTCCCGTGACGCGAGCGGTGGCCGGACCGCCGTACTGCATCGTGCACATCCCCCTGGGCTCGACGGGCGCGAACGGGTCCTCACCCCAGCCCGTCCGTCTGTCCAACCGCTCGCAGGCGCCCTCGGCGTCGGGATGACTGCCACCCTCCGGATGACACTCCAGCTCGTACGTCCCGTCCAGCCCGTCCCCCGCGTCGCTGACCGTCACGGTGAGGCGATCACTGCCGGAGGCCGGCGGCGGCACAAGGAGAAACGGTTCGGCGTACGCGGCCGGGGGCGCCGCGGCGAGCACGGCGAGGGAGGCGGTGGCGGAGGCGGCTGCGGTGAGGGCGAGACGGCGGAACATGGGGGGCTCCACGGGGTTCGGGGCGGGTTGCGGGCAGTGGGCGGTCTGCGGTCGGTCCGCGATCGATCTGCAATCGTTCTGTGGTCGGATCGCTGGTCCGGGGCGCAGGCCCCACCCCTTTAACGCTGCCCGTCCCGGGACGTTGCGTCGCGTTACGCCTTTGCTCTTCGCCCTTTCCGCCTAGTACCGTGGGGGGCGATTGGTGACACCCCGCTTGGCTGTGTCATCATCTGGACGCATCCACTCGCGCTCGCGCGGGCGGCTGTGCTGGAGGCGTCGCCTAGTCCGGTCTATGGCGCCGCACTGCTAATGCGGTTTGGGACTTCAATCCCATCGAGGGTTCAAATCCCTCCGCCTCCGCCTCATGATCCTGAAGCCCTGGTCACGACTGGCCGGGGCTTCGGTCGTTCATCGACCGTTCCATGGCCGTTTCCGCAGGTCATGCAGGGTCCGCTAAACGGATTTCGCCAGGCGCCACCAGTCATGTAATGTTGTTCCCGCAACGCCGACGGGGCCCAAAAGCCCACGAGGAAGAGCCAACACAACAGAACACACAGGCACTCGTAGCTTAACGGATAGAGCATCTGACTACGGATCAGAAGGTTGCAGGTTCGAATCCTGCCGAGTGCACACAGGTCAAAGGCCCCGCCGGTTCGCCCGGTGGGGCCTTTGACATCAGCCGGTGACATCAACGCACCCGGAAGTGGTGCTCAGTCCTCGGTGTCCGACTTCGTCTCCTCCTCCGAATCTTCGTCGGGGTCGTCGAGCCTGAGAGCGTCATCCATCCGATCGGCCGCAGCTCGCAACGTCGTGCCCATCACGTGCGCGTAGGTGTCCAGCGTCATCGTGATCGTGCTGTGCCCGAGCGTTTCCATGATCGTGCGAGCGTCGACCCCTTGAGCGAGCAGGAGCGAAGCGCAGGTGTGTCGGAGGTCATGCACCCGCACGCGGCGTACGTTCGCGTTCCTGCACAGGATGGTGAGCATCCGGTTCAGGCTGCGGGGGTCCGTGACTCGGCCGGTCGCCGTGGTGAAGATCAGTCCATCGGGCTGCCCAGGCGCAGGCTGCCACTTCTTGCCCGCGATCTTACGTTCTCGTTCCTGCTGGTCGCGGTGCTGCGTGAGCGCCCGTACGCAGTGCTTCGGCAGGGACACCGTACGGATGGACCGCATAGTCTTGGGCGTACCGAAGATCAGCTCACGCCGGATGCGCTGTACGTTCCGGCGGACGCGGAGCTGACCGTTCGCGAGATCGATGTCCGACCAGGTGAGCGCGAGAACTTCGCCGCGCCGAAGGCCGGTCGACACGAGCAGTAGCCACAGGGCGTAAAGGCGGTGGGACCGAGCGGTCTTGAGCAACAGGCGGGCCTCTCCGGCGTCCAACGGACGAACCTCCTTGGCGGTGACGGTGGGGGTTTCCACGATTCGCGCGACGTTGCGCGCGATCAGTTCCTCGCGCATCGCCTGCTGTAGTGCGGACCGCATGACGGCGTGGATGTACTGCACGGTGCGGGCCGATGGAGCACGCTTGCAGCAGCGGCCAACGGCGCAGCACGATCGCTTCTCCTCGGGCCGCTCCTTGTCCGCACCACGCAGGCAGCACAGGCAGGAAGCCTTGAACTCCGAGAGGAACCGGCGCACGTCTGCCGGTGACAGGCGGTTCAGCTTCTTCTTGCCGAGTGCCGGCCGGATGTACAGGCGGGTCAAACCCTCGTAGCTGTTCAGCGTGGCGGGCTTCAGGCGTTCCGGCGCGATGGTGGCGAGCCAGTACGTGAGGTAGTCCCCGAACGCCATCGTGGACGACGCCGCCGGGATGCCCTGTCGAGTCTTCTCCTGCAACTCCGTGAGCTTGTCGGCCACTTCTTCACGAGTCTTGCCGTAGACGAACCGGCGGGTGCGGGTCCCGTCGGGGCGGTAGACGTAGGCGGCGGCGTGGAAGCGTCCGTCTTTGCGCTTAGTGATCGTTCCTTCGCCGTTGGCGCGACGCTTGGCCATCAGTCGGTCTCCTCAATGCGGTTTTGCATGTACTGGCGTACGGCGTCAACCGGAACGCGGCGGGAGCGTCCGGACGTGAAGCTTTCGAGTTGCTTTGAGCGAATGAGGTCGTAGACCTTGCTGCGGCTGAGGCGCAGGGCGGCCATCACTTCGGGGACCTTGAGTGCCTCGTGGCTCGGGGGCATGGCGGTGGTCATGCGGAGATCTCCTCGGGTGAGAGGACCGGGCGGAGTGTGGTTGGCGTCACAATGCTGTGGGTCGCGACCCATCGCGGCCCAAAGCTGTGACCTGCGGTTTTGCGGCTTCGCTGTGCAGCCCATCGCGGCCCATCCCGCTCGGGGTGTGGGCCGCGATGGGCCGTGGTGAGGCATGAGCAAAGCCGCAGCTCAGGCGTGGTGGGCCGCGATGGGTCGCGACCCGGTGAAATGTGGACTCAGCCGCTGAGGGCGATCCCGTTGTAGATGGCGATTCGCTCGCCCGACGGAGCCCGTGGGCGGGCGCGGTTGAGCTGGGGGACGACGGAGAGCAGGTTGCGGCCGAAGACCTGCTTGGTGCCGGGGCGGACGCCGTTGTCCTCGGCCCACTCGCGCCAGACCGTCCACAGTGCGTCCACGGGAACGCTGCATGTGGGGCCGGTGGTGCAGCGTTCGCGGACGAACGCGCTGGTGGGTGAGGCGGTGTCCCGCATGGTGGTGACCGCGTCGCGGCTGGATGCGGGTTCCGTGATCCGGCGCGTTCGCTGGAGACGGGCGAGTCCGTCCAATGCCCAGTTGAGGATGCCGGGCATCTCGGCGATGAGGCGGTCGGTGAGGGTGGGGTCTTCCCTGCCCAGCCACGACACCCGCATGCTGAGCAGCACGAAGCGGTTGGCGATGACGCCCGAGGAGTCGCCGAAGTGCGGCAGTTCGTTGGACAGGATCATCAGCCGGGAGGGCAGCTTGCCGGTCCACTGCTCGCGGTACTTGCGGTCGACGTCGATGGTGTCGTCACCGGAGATGGTCAGCAGCCGCTCCACCACCTGGCTGTTGTCGTTGCCGGACAGCCGGGCGTCGGAGATGATCGCCAGCGATTTGCCGACCAGGGTCGACAATCCGAAGTTCGTGCCCAGTCCGGCCAGCGTGGGCCCGGCAAGGTTCTCCTTGCCGACCAGCGCTTTCAGTACCCGCGCAATCGTGCCTTTGCCGGAGCGGGAGGGGCCGACCATGAGCAGGATCTTCTGTAGGTCGGTGCGGCCGGAGAGGACGTAGCCGAACCACTCCTGTAGGGCGGTGATCGCGTCGGGGTCGTCGGGCCAGACCTCGGATAGGAAGTGCTTCCATTCCGGTGCCGTGGCGGCGGGGTCGTAGGCGAACGGGACGGACACGAGGTTGAAGAATCCGGGGGTGTGCGGCAGCAGTGCGCGGTCCCGGATTCTGAGCAGGCCGTTGTCACACGCCACGATCGGACCGCCGTCCGGCTCACTCGCGTCGGCGTCGTCGAGCCACGCGGGCGCGTCGGTGTCGGTGGGCAGGAGCGTGATGGAGCCGAGCGCGTCCAGAAGGTTGCTGATCTTCGGTTTTGTGGGTGCCCAGTCGCGTTCTTCGGTCTGGCCGTCCTTGGTGGGGGCCCGGTAGACGGCGTGCTCAAGCCGCTCGTACATGGCCTTGCGTACTTGGGCTTCGTCGATCTCGCGCCAGCAGGTGCCGTTCCAGCGCATCCAAGAGGCGCGCCAGCGCCGGTACATGAGCTGTCCGTCCTCGGTCTGCCAGTCGGGCAGCAGGCGGCGGGCGACGGCCATGGGGTTGGACGGCGCGGGCAGTTCCTCGGGGGCAGGGTGGTCGGTCATGCGGCGTCCCTCCCTTCCTGAGGGTTGCGGAGCGGGCATGCGTCGCGGTGGGCGGTGTGGTCGTCGATCAGGGCCAGAACACGGGCCTTACCGACGGCGCTGCGGTCCCTGCCGCAGGCGCACTTCGATGTGGCCGTGGGCACGGCGCCGCGCGGCGCGCGGATGTGCAGCCACGCGACGGGGTACCGTCCGTCGCCTACCTGCGGGTCGGAACCAAGGGCAGAAAGGACGCCCTTACGGGCGGCGCCCTTCGGTTCGCCCACGGCCGACCGTGGCGGGCCCTGTACGGCGCTCTGCGGGCCGTTTACGGGGTTTCGTGGCGCTTTGTTCATGCCGCGCCCTCCGAGACCGTCTCAAGGCCGTTGGTGACGGCGCGCCGGGCGTAGGACTCGGGGACGCCGACCAGGACGGCGGCGGCCACGATCTCTTCGCCGATCGCGTCCAGCCCGCACGGGCCGGGGCACTGTGCGTGCTGGGCAGTCAGGAAGCGGGCCACGCCGAACGCCTGTGATCCGGCGCCGGATTCGGTGCGGGCCCGTACGAGGGCGAGGCCGCGTTCAAGGCCGGTGCGGATGAACCGCTCGGTGTGGCGGCACCCGGTGGCCACGGAGCGGTCCCAGGTGGCGCGTGCGGGGACGGAAGACACCACCCGGCGCGGGGCGGGGGTGGTGTCTTCCTTCACGACCAGGGCGCGGACGGCCGACGGCAGAGCCGTCATGCGTCCGGCGCCGGGGCCGCGCCAACGGGCGTACTGCGTGAGCGACTTGATGTCCACGCCGGGGCGGACCGCGTTGGCCGACGGCATGGCGCCCCGGAAGATCCAGTGCTCACCTCGTGCGGTGGGCACGGTGCGCGTGGCGGGCAATGTGGCGCGGGCCCACGCGACGGCCGCCGCGTTGTCGAGGTCGACCACGGTCAGCCCGGCGCCGCCGGGGTGGTAGGCGACGGCCACGGCCTGACGCCACGCCGGGGCCCACGCGGGCGAGGTGAGGATGCGCGGGTTGGTGGTGGCGGCGGCCCATGCGTGGCAGGGGGCGGGGCACCGGCAGGGGCCCGCGCTCTTCATGTTCGGCCGGCCGCCGCACGCGTTCTTCGCGCAGGTGCGGCAGTTGCCGAACGGCACCTTCCCGTCCCGCAGCGGCAGCACCGGCACACCGGCAGTGGCCAGGTGCAGCGCGGTCCGCAGATGGGTGTTCGTGGCGCTCATGCGACCGCCCCCAGCGTCCCCGCGGTGGCGAGGAAGGCGCGGCCGATCCAGGCGGTGTAGGCGGGGGGCAGGGCTTCGCGCAGCCGGAAGTGATCCTCGGACCAGTCGATGCCCTTGGCCTCACGGATCTCCGCGACCGTGGCCTTGCCACCGCCCTTGCCGTAGGCGGCCACGTAGGGGCCGTCGAAGTACTGCCCGTGCCGCCAACCGCGCACCCTGCCCCGGTGCTGCGGGTGGGCCGGCTGCGCGGTGCTCCAGCGGCCCAGCTCGAAGTAGCGGTGCATGAGCACCCCGAGTCCGAACTGTTCGCCGCACAGCCGCAGATCCTTGTGGACCTCGGAGCCGGCCACGTTCTCCATCACGTACGGGCGACCCGTCGCCTCCAGGGCCGCGCGGGTCGGGGCGATCAGGCGGGGGTACGTCCGGCCGATCGCTGCGTTGCGGGTCGCGTTGGTGCCCTTGGTCGGGGCACCCTCGCCCTGGCACGGCGGGGAGGCGTGGATGAAGTCGTACTCGTGGCCGTGGGCGCGGATGTACTCGATGGCGTCGCCCTGGTGGAAGACGTCACCGCAGTAGTCCGGCTGAGCCTGGATGTCCACGCCGGTCACGTGCCAGCCGAGCCGCTGGTAGCCGCGGGTGGCGCCGCCGATGCACGAGTACGCGTCCAGCACACGGAACGTGTCCGGCACATGCGGCGGCACGTGGCGCTCTCGCCTCATGTCGGTGGGTTGGGTCATTCTGGAGACCTCCACAGGTCTGTATCTGGCAGGTGGACAAGGGCGGCCCCGCGTTCTTTGGCGAGAGGGGGGCCGCCCTTGGCGTAGCTAGGCGTCGGGGTGGTCGGCGCAGTTGCAGTCACGCTCTGGCCACTGGCAGTTGGGGCAGCGCCCCGCCGCAACCAGCTCCGTGCGCCGCTCCTGCTCGGCCCATTGGACGTATTCCTGACGGACGTAGCCGCGCGGGTTCCTGGCCGCGTGAGCCGGGGCGTGGTCCTTGTCGAGCAGGTACAGGGCGGCGGCCTGTGCGGTCACGGTGGCGTCGCCGTCCGGTTCGTCGGGCTCGTCCAACAGGGCGATGCGGTCGAGCAGTGCGGCTTTGCGTAGGTAGAAGTCCCGGTCCAGCGCCGTGAAGCACTTGGTGGTGGCTAGGGTGCGGGCCGTCCAGCCGATTTCGCTGATGATGCTGGGGGCGAGCGCGTACGCCTCGTCCGGCGACGGCCACGGTTCCGGCTCGGGGCGGTGGTCGGCCCGTACGTACAGGCGGTGGCGCCTGCCGTCGCGGGTGGGGTAGACGCTCACGGTGCCAGCCGTGAAGACGCTGTCCAGCGCGGCGACGACGCGGTCGGTCTCGGCGGGCTCGCAGATGATGCGGATGTCGAACACGAAGTGTCCTTTCAGGGGTAGGTGGTTGGGCATGACGGAGTGCCAGGAGACGGGCGATGAGGCATCCACCCCGTGGCGCCGGCGCCGGTTGGTGCGCTGGCTGGCGGTGCTGGCCGTCACGGGTGCCGTTTACGGGCTGGCTGCCGTGGTGTGGCATGTGGTGGTGGGCAAGTCCTGGGCAGACTCCGGGACATTCGCCCTGACGCTGACGGCGAGCGCGGTGGGCGGCTGGGTGGGCACTGTCATCCGGCGGAGGGCCGGTCACGGCGAAGGCTGACCGTCAACCGTGGAAGTGGTTGCGCTTGAAGACGGCCTTGCGGATATGGACCGTGGTCCCGCCCCTGTGGCCGCTCGCGCCGAAGACCTGCACGGCGACCCAGCCGCCGAAGACGACGGCGGCCAGGATGACGAGCTGGGTGATCAGCGCGGTCAGCGCGGCGATGAACGTGGTCAGCAGGAACAGCCCGCCGCACACCGCGCCGAACCCGATGCCGCCGAGCGCGATGTTCACCGCCGTGCGGGAGACGGCGGGCTTGGCCGTGACGGGTTCGGGCTTGGCGGGCTCGATGGCGTAGCCGGTGACGACCCGCCCGTCGGGCAGGACGACGCTCGCCACGGACGGGACCGCGTGCGGCTGCACCGGCACCAGCGGTGCCGTGACGGCGGGCGGTATGGGGGTGGGGTGGTGGACTTCCACGGCCTGTTCGGTGGGCCCGTGGCGGGGTGTCTCGGGGTACATGCGGAATCCCTTCCGGTGCTGGGTTGGGGAGGCGGACACACCCCCGTGCCGGGGCGTGTGGAGGGGGTTTCAGGGGGCTGACCTGGGGTGCCTCCCCGCCTCCCCGAAACGATGTTTTCGCTGATCAACGCGGGGGAGGCGGGGCGGGGAGGCGGTTGGGGAGTTCTCCCCGCCTCCCCGGCGCGGGAGGGTCCGCCTCCCCGCTGCTGTCAGGCGGAAGCGGAACCTTCGCCGTCGCGGTCGGCGAGAGCGCGGGCGGCGAGAGCGCGGGCGACGTCGTCACGGCGGACGACCATGCGGCCGTGGGACTTGTACGCCTCCACCTCGGCGGCCTCCAGCACCCGCTTGAGGTCACTGAAGGTCCAGCCGCCGTAGGCGTCCTCACTGAGGATCGCGAGTCGCTTGAGGACGTCTTGGGTGTACGAGCGCTCTGCGTCGCCCATGACGTCGAAGACGTCCGCCAGCGGGTCGCGCTCCTCAGCGCGTTCGATGCTGTGGAGGGTGGTGACTCCGTCGCGGATGGCCTTGGCGCGGGCGGTGATGGCCTTGGCTTCGTCGTCGTCGATGTAGTGCGTGCGCACGGTGAGGGACGACTGGCCCTTGGGGATGGCGATCCCGTCGGAGGCCACGACCAGGGTTCCCTTGTCCAGGCCCTGCCTGAGCAGGTGCGGGGCGGCGCCGCCGTTGACGGCCTTCTCGCCGAGCGCCATGACGGCCTGCGACTCGGTGCCCAGGGCGAGCGATGCGCGGGTGTGCGCGCCCTCGCGGACGAGCTTGGGAAGGTTCTGGTCGGTGGGGTCCTGCGTGCCCTGCCACATCAGCACGTCGACCGCACGGCCCTGGTTGTGGATCTTGCGGACGGCCATGAAGTAGCGCGAGGTGGCCTTGGACCCGCCGTAGGGCCGCTTGGCGTCGTCGATGGCCGGGCACATGAACGCCACCTGCGCTTCGTCCACGATGCAGACCAGCGGGTCGAACACCGCGCCGGGGTCGAGCCGTCGCGCCTCGATGCGGCGGTTCATCTCGTCGAGGGCGTCCTCCACCATCTCGGTCGCCTCGATCACGTGCTCATCCGTCGGACCCTGGATCAGCACCGTGGCCAGGCCGTCGAACATGGCCCAGTCGCCCACGCCCTTCAGGTCGGCGATCCGGAACTCGATCCGCTTGTCCAGCGCGGCCCACAGCGCCAGCGCCCGAAGGGAGGCGGTCTTGCCCTGGTTGGACAGACCCGTGATGAGCAGGTGGCGCTGATACAGGCTCAGGGAAGCAGCGTCCCCCCGCAGATCCTGACCCCAGGGGGCGCGGCCCTTGGCGTAGTCGGCGGTCAGCGTCTCATCCGTGACCAGCGGAGACGGCCCGATCGGCTCATCGAGCGCCCCGGAATCGGCGATCCACAGCCGGACCGTGCGGGCCGCCTCCGGGATCGTGATGAACACCTCATGCTCGTGCCTCGTGAGGTTCTCCGCCAGCTTGCGCCGCCGGTTCTGCACCTCGATCGTCGACACCCCGGACGGCAGCGTGACGTCCAGCTCGACACCACACCCGGCAATCTTGATCGGGGACAGCATCGACGCGCCCGCGTCGCCCATCTCCCTGATGGCGTTACGCAGGGCCGGAACCCCCAGGTCACGCAGGGCCTTGACCACGATCGACGGGGTGATGGGCTCGCCCTCGCCGTTGCGGACGTTGGCGGGCAGCGCCCACTGCGGTGCGGCCTGCTGATGCTGGCCGACGGCCCACAGGGCGAGCAGGGCGAGGAACGGGCCGATCGTGACCAGCGGTCCCCACACCACCTGAACGATGGTGATGAGTAGGCGAATGAACTCGATCACCGCCATGAGCGGGGTGACGACGTCGGTGACGTCCTTGTTGGCGATGGCGAGGGCGATCCCGAGGGCGACCAGGGCGCCGATGCCCAAGCCGGTGCCGGCCGCAACCCCCTTGGCGGCGTCGATCGGCGAGGTGAGCAGGTCCATGCGGCGGCGGTGGCGTGCCTCACGGAAGCGCTGCCCGCGCTCTTCCCACTCGGCCGCCACCTCGTAGTTCCCCGCGGCTTCGGCGGCACGCAGCAGGCGCTCGTAGCGGGCGGCGGTCCGGCCGTCCCAGGTACGGCGGGCCACGATCCGCGCCCCGCCGGCGACGTAGAGGCCATGGCGGGCGATGGCGCGGACGGTGGTCGTGGTCCGCTCGTCGGTGGCGATGCGCTTGACGGCGCGGCCAGAGCGCACCCACAGCGGCACCACCGGCGCGGGAGGCGGATCCGACACCACGGTCAGGGTGGTGACGGGCGCGTCCTGAGCAGCAGGTTCGGCGTCCTTGTGGAGGGATACGACGTTGTCACTCATGCTGGGAGTTCTCCTGACTGCCCCGATCGGGGCGGGAGTTGAGGGAGGCGCCGGGGTGGCCCGGATCCGTGGCAAGGTGCGGCCACCCCGGCGGCACGATCTGTGGGTGCCGACTACGCGGCGGCGCCGGGAACGAGCTGGTTGGCCAGGTGCTCCTTGCCGTAGGCCTCGCGCTCCTCCAGCTCCAACAGGCGCTGGTGCTCGCGGGCCTGACGGCGTGACTGACGCTCGATGCGGAAGCCGTCGCGGGTGTCGCGCACGATCCGCTCGACCACGTCCTTGCGGCTGAACTGCATGCAGTGCACGAGTTCGTGCACGAGGGTCACGGCGAACTCGGCTTCGCCGGGGTGCTGGTCGACGTTGACCAGGACCAGCGCGGTGCCGTCCGTGCGGGGAATGGCGCGGCCGGCCGCTTCGCGGGCCAACTTGAGTGCGGCTCGTTCGGCGCGGGCGCGGGTGCGCTTGTCGAGGACGCCGGCCAGTTCGGCATCGGCGGCGGTCCCGAGTTCGGCCATGCCGCGCGGGTTGGTCAGGACGACCTGCACGTCCGGCATGCTGCCGGGCACCGACCGGTTGACGAGCCTGACGGCCTGGTCGGTCAGGCGCTTGGCGGTGCGCAGGGTGGAGCCGTAGCCGGGCAGCTTGTGCGTGCCCACGGATGTCTTCACAGATGTCTCCGTCTCGGGATTGCCGCAGGTCAGGAGGCGGCCTGGTCGGGGTAGGCGCACAGCACGCACATGCCGAGCGAGCGCGGTATGCAGTAGCTGTAGGTGATCTGGCACTTTGGGCAGGTGCGGCGGGCGAGCATCGCCAGGGCAAGCGCGCCCCACTTGCGCGAGGTCATCGGCCGCACCGGCTTGGCCAGCTCTTCGCGGTAGAGGTAGGCGATCCGCACCCCGCTGGCGCGCCGGTTGACCCGCATCACCTGCGCGGCGATCGGCTGACCGCCCGGACGCAGCCCACGGGCGCGTAACTGACGGCGGGTCGCGAGACCGTCCGGGGCCAGCCGCCACGGGTAGGTGGGCACGCCGTGCAGTGCGCCGGTGGGGTCGTAGCACTTGCCGAACGCGCCGGACATCAGGCGGCCACCCGCTTCCATGCGGCCCGAAGACGGACCTCGGAGGCGGAGTGTCCGGCCGCGCGGAAGCGGGTGGCCATCTCGCGGTAGGACAGGGCCGGTACCTCGCTGTGCCGGATCTCGTCGACCAGCACGTCCAACGCCTGATCGGTGAGCGCGGGTGCCGCTTCCAGCGGGAGCGCTGCAACCGGCTCCATGGGCCCCCAGACCGGAAGCTCCCAGCGGGGTGTGACGCCGGGTGTGACGCGGCTCGTCACGCTGGTCAGCGCGTGGCCGGTGTCCTCGCCATCCCGCGCCGTCTCCAGCGTCGACCACGCGTCGGCCAGGGTCTCGGCGGTCTTGGCCTGGACGCGTGCGACGCGGGCTCCGGCCTCCGTCACGGCCGTCAGCCGGGTCTCCTCGGTGGCGGCCTCAGCCCGCAGCCGGGCACGGGCCACGGCCGCTTCGTCGCGGGCCTCCTGCTGGATACCCCGGATCGCACCGAGCGCGGTCGGGGTGAGCGCGGTGCGCTCCCACAGTCCGTGCACCAGCCACAGCGCCTTGGCCGCGATGGGCAGCCACGCGACGGCCAGCCACGCACCGGCGGAGGTCTCGGCGCTCAGCGCGTGCGCCACCAGGACACCGGCCGCGACCAGACCGAAGCACCAGCCCACGGCGGTCACCGTGCGGCTGTGGTCGCCCTGTGCCGCCAGACGGCGTTCGTAGGCGAGGGTGGCCAGCCATCCCCCGTCGATCCCGAGACCGACGACCACGGCAACGGGCCACGGCACCGCCGTGCCCAGCCACATCACGACCACGGCCAGAGTGAGAACCATGGACACCGCCGTCATCGCCACGGCGGGCAGAACGGTCTTGGCGTTCATGCCGCGCCCCCCTCGATGGAGGGGTTGACCGTGCCGATCAGGTCGGCGATCTCGTCACCGGTCAGCACGGTGCGTTCGTCCATGGCGTGCGCCACGGTGCGGATCTCGCGCCACAGGTAGCCGACCTTGCGGCGGGCCATGCCCTGCACCATCCCCCACGACTTGCCGCCCTGCGGGGCGCGGTCGCGTCCGAGGCGGTAGCCGAACTGGGCCAGGATGTCGATGGCGTGCTCGCGGTCGTGTGCGGAGTCGCAGGCGGCGGCTCGCTCCGGCGTCCACAGCCCGTACGCCATCAGGTAGTTCACCTGCGTGATCTCACCGGCCGCAGCCTGCGCGGCGAAGTGCCACGGCGACGTGTGCAGCGCCTGCCACGCGGTGTTGCCGGTCAGGCGCATGCGGTCGGGCCCTACCTGCCAGGCGATGACCTCGGAGGTGATGACGCGCATGCCATAGGCCATGGACAGCACGGCGTGACCAGCCTCGTGAAAGGCCATGCCCAACCGGGCCTGCTCGTAGCTCAGCGGCATGTCGAAGACGGGGCGCGGCCGGCCGGTGTGGTCGGTCAGCACCTCGGGGGCGGGGGCCATGGTCCTCATGCGCCCACCCCGCTCAGGTCGCGCGTGCGCCGGTTGGTGAGCGCCCGACGGGCGGCCAGCACCCGGCGGCGGGCCCGGCGGATACGCCGCGCGTCCAGCTCCGTCGGCGTGCGGTCCAGCGTGATGATCTGCGCGTCCAGCAGCTCGACTTCCGCCTGGATCAGCGGCATCTCGTACGCGATCGCGTCCAGCTCCGCGAACGTCGGCTCGCGGTCGAAAACGTCGGCGGTAACAACCGCCTGAACAGCACCGATGTGCTCCATGGGTCGTGGTTCCCTTCACAGGTGGAACGGCCCGAAAGCGGCCCCGGAGTTGCACCTCCGGGGCCGCGCGCCGTTGAAGTCGGATCTCCGACTCCCCGCGCTCCCGCCCGTACGTCCTCACGCAGTGCGCGGAACGGACGGGCGAGAGAGGCAGCCGGCCGCAGCACGAAGGGCTGCGAAGCCAGGAATCGGACCGGTCAGGAGTGGTGCGGCACCGCCGGCCGGTCCGTGACGGACGGCGCCTTGGTATGTCGTCGGCCCACGCCGACCTCCCGCAGGTAGCAGGGACAGGGCTTCACCGGTCCGCCGTTGCCACGGCCGACCGGTCCCGAGCCGGAAGAATCGGGCGCGTCATCGTCACTGCTCTGACGCCAGCAGGGCAGCGCGCACCAGGTGGATCCCAGAGGCTGACCTCCAGTGATGAAGGGATGATCCCCAGGGGTCTCCAGAGCTGGCACGCGGGACAGGACACGTTCACCTGCCACGAAGTGGCTGCCTGCGGCCATCACCCGGGCCGCCACGGGGACAGGGCTCACGCCCCGTCGATCTCTAAACGCACTGTTGAGTTCTCAACCAATGCGCGCTCACTTCGTACTCACCCCTGCGGGCTTTCCTCCGGGCGCTGTCAGTGCAGGCGGGCACACTCAATGGTGTTGCACCGCTTGCTCAACTTGTTGGTACAAGCTGATGCAGTGATGCTGCACCCACGGAAGGTGAGCCGTCAAGGGGGTTCGGGCCACATGTACCAACAAGTTGCGCGAGTGCGTCATGATGAGGGCATGAACAAGCAGCCGAAGTACCGGCAGCTAGCCGACGTCCTGCGCCGTGAGATCAATGAGGGCAAGTACTCGAAGCCGGGCGAAGACGGGCGACTGCCCTCGGAGAAAGACCTCTCAGAGCGCTTCGGCGCGTCCCGTAACACCGTGCGCTCCGGGCTGAACCTGCTGGTCGCTGAGGGGCTGATCACGTCCAGTCAGGGACTCGGGTACGAGGTCCGGTCACATGAGGTCTTCGAACTCAATGCGTCCCGATTCGAGAACCTGAACTTCCCGAACAACGGCGACGCGTACAACACCGACGTCACGAACGCTGGCCGACGGCCGCACCAGACGTTCCGAGTCGAGATGCTGCCCGCCTCAGAAGAGATCGCCCGGCGTCTGAAGGTGGAGGCGGGAGCCAAGACCGTCCTGCGGTTCTGCCACCGGTACGTGGACGACGTGCCATGGTCCACGCAGGCGACCTACTACCCGGCATGGCTGGTCGAGGAGGCGCCACGCCTAGCTGAGCCAGGGGACATCGAGGAGGGGACTACGAGGTATCTGGCTGCCCGTGGAACCGAGCAGATCGGGTACTTCGACGAGATCGCCACGCGCATGCCGACCCCGGATGAGGCACGCCTTCTGGAGATCGGCGCTGGTGTTCCAGTGCTGCTCTGGACCCGAACGGGCTACTCGGCAGACCGGCCGATCCGATGCACCATCACGACCTTCCGGGGTGACCTGAACCGGATGAACTACGAGATCGGCGAACTGTCCGCCCGAAGCGAGAACGAGCCTCAGTGAGAATCTTCCCCGCCCAGCCGAACGACGTCTCCAAGCTGCTGACCTTCCGTGAGGAGGCCGCATCATGGCTTTCCCGTCTCGGCACCGACCAATGGCAACGGCCCTACCCCGCTGACCGCCTGTTGGCCACGATTGAGGCGGGCACCGTCTTCATGGTCATGGATGGCGAGACGACTGCGGCAACCATCACGCTCACGCCGGAAGCCGAACCAGGGCTGTGGACAGAGCAGGAACTGAGCGAGCCGTCCAGGTTCATCAACAAACTGACCGTGGCGCGCACCCACGCCGGCCAGAACCTCGGGGGGCGGCTCCTTGATTGGGCCGGAGACCGTGCGTACCGAGACGGGGCGAAATGGCTGCGGCTCGATGCGTGGACCACGAACGAACCGCTTCAGCGGTACTACCTCCAACAGGGCTTCGAGTACGTGCGCACGGTCCGTGAGGGCGACGCGGTGAATGGAGGTCCGCGTGTCTCCGGTTGGCTCGCGCAGCGTCGCGCCGCACCCGCTGACCATGGCTTTGAGGTGGCTACGGCGACGTCATTTGGGACCACCGAGGCGTCTCGAAGCGGCCCCGATCTGTGAAGATCGCCTCCCGTGAAGGTGGCCTGGAATGGCTCCACTTGGCCCTTCTGGCTCGTCATTCGTGGGGCCAGTTCAGGTCGTCGCGGTACAGGCTTCACGAATTGGGGCCCGCCGGAGGCGCCTTGGTGGAGCCGGAAGAGCACGCCGCAGCCACGCCGAACGCTGAGTTCGATCGGGTGTGCGTCTCGGCCCTGTCGAGCGGCCACTCCGTTACGTGACTCCGGCCATGCCGAGCCGCCAGATTCCGGGCTCATCCGCCGTCGTTGGTGTCAATCGTGGATGTCACCACGTCGCCTCGTCGGCTTCCCGGCCGGTTCCGCCTGATGGGTACCGGGGGCACCCGGGACGGGATCCCGGGTGCCCTGCGGGCCGCTGGTGCGCTGCGGTGTGCCGGCCGGGGGCTGCCGGCGGGATGTGGGGAGGTCAGCCGGTGCAGCCGGGGACGCTGCCGGGCGGGAAGCAGTTGTCCGGGGTGTTGTCGCGCACCGTGGAGCGGTTCAGCGTCACCGTGCCGCCGTCGTTGTAGATGCCGCCGCCGTTGCCACTAGTGGTGTTGCGCTTCACCGTGGAGCGGTTCAGCGTCATCGTGCCGAAGTCGTCGTTGAAGATGCCGCCGCCGTTGCGACTAGCGGTGTTGCGCTCCACCGTGGAGCGGTTGTTCAGCGTCACCGTGCCGGCGTTGAAGATGCCGCCGCCGATGCCGAGGTCGCTGGATGTCGCCGTGTTGCCCTCCACCGTGGAGTGGTCCAGCGTCACCTCGCCGCCGTTGAAGATGCCGCCGCCGGCGCCTTCCGCCGTGTTGCCCTTCACCGTGGAGCGGTTGTTCAGCGTCACCGTGCCGCCGGCGTTGTTGACGATGCCGCCGCCGCCGCCGTCGGATTTCGCCGTGTTGCGCTCTACCGTGGAGCGGTCCAGCGTCACCGTGCCGCCGTTGGTGTTGACGATGCCGCCGCCGCCGCCCCCGCCTTCCGCCGTGTTGCCCTTCACCGTGGAGCGGTTGTTCAGCGTCACCGTGCCGGCGGCGTTGTAGATGCCGCCGCCGCTACCGAGGCTGCTGGATGTCGCCGTGTTGCCCTCCACCGTGGAGTGGTCCAGCGTCACCGGGCCGTTGAGGTTGTAGATGCCGCCGCCGCCGTCTTCCGCCGTGTTGCCCTTCACCGTGGAGTGGTCCAGCGTCACCGTGCCGCCGGCGTTGTGGATGCCGCCGCCGAGGCGGCCGGCGCCGTTGGTGATGGTCAGGGTGGTCAGCCGCACCCGGACGGCGTTGGTGACCGTCACGGTGGAGCCGGCCTGGTTGCCGTCGAGGACCGCGCGTTCGAGGCCGATCAGGGTCAGGTCTTTGTTGATGGTGAAGGGGCCGGTGCAGGTCCCCTTCACCCGCAGCGTCGCCCCCGGTGGAGCGGCGGTGATCGCGGGCTGCAGGGCTCGGGGGTTGTCCTTGCAGTTCACCACGGTGCCGTCCTTGGCCGTGGCCGTGGCCGGGACCGCCCCGGCCACGCCGACCGCCCCCGCCGTCACCACCACCATCGCCGTCGGCACCCACCGGCGCCACACCGCCCGGGCTGTTCGCATGAACATCCATCTCCTCCTGTCCGGTGCGCGGGCACGTTCGCGCCCGGCTCTCGTCCTTCTGTAAAGGGGCGGCCTGGATGCCCCAACGCCAGGCATGGTGCCCCGGCCGGGCGAAGCCGCCCCGGAGGCGGCCGCGGCGTCCGCCGAACGGCCGAGGCCGGTGACCGGTACGGCCCACAGAGGGCGTTAAGCGGGCGGCAGCGACAAGTGGTGTCAGCTCCCACGTACAAAACCAAGCAGTTCACCGCGACATGACCGGTGTCGCCGTACGGCTGGCTGCGGCGTGCTCTTCCGGCTCCACCAAGGCGCCTCCGGCGGGCCCCAATTCGTGAAGCCTGTACCGCGACGACCTGAACTGGCCCCACGAATGACGAGCCAGAAGGGCCAAGTGGAGCCATTCCAGGCCACCTTCACGGGAGGCGATCTTCACAGATCGGGGCCGCTTCGAGACGCCTCGGTGGTCCCAAATGACGTCGCCGTAGCCAGCTTTGAGGACGCCACCGTCTGACATCAATCGCTGACATCAACGTCAGCGCACACACAGACACATCGGCGCACGGTTGGTGGGGCGGAAGTGAGTGCATCCAGCCGCAGCAGACGGCCCAGATGGCACGCGCACCCGCCTACGGATCAGAAGGTTGCAGGTTCGAATCCTGCCGAGTGCACTCGGAAGTACCAGGCCAAGGCCCTGATTCCTCTTCGGAGGGTCGGGGCCTTCGTCGTGATCTCTCACAATTTCTCACATCCGCTGTTGATCTTGCCTGGCTGAGCAGCTCGGCGAGCTTGTCCGAACCCGCCTTCAAGGACTGCGGATCGGGGTGCACGTAGGTCCGCTTCGTGGAGCCGAGGTCCGCGTGACCGGCCCCCGCCGACACCACCGTGTCGGGCACGCCGTCAGGTCGATGTCCGTCCACCGCACGCCGCAGACCTCGGCGGGGCGCGGCCCGATCAGCGACAGCAGCATCACCGTGTACAGCCGGTCCGAGACGACGTGCGCGAGGAACGTCCTGACCTCGTCCTCAGTCCACGGCTTCTTTCGAGGGTGGGGGCGCGTCCCGGGCGTCGTGACGCCGCGGAGATCCACCCGAAGCCCTTGGGCGCGGGGAATGGACTCGGGGAAGCCGTACATCGCAGACGGCCACTGCTGTCCGTCTGGTACGAGCGCCTGCCCGAACCACCCAAGACCCGCAGGGCCTGCCTTTCGGTGGCCCTTGGGAGGACACCCGGGAACGGGTGAGCCAGGGCGACATGAACAACGAGTGCTTCGACGTACCGCAGATGTCCTGCGAGCCCTGATGCATCTCGGCGCCGAAGCGTTCCCGAAAGAGGTTACCGATAGACCAACTGTTCGAGAACAAGATGGTAAGCAAGCCCAACCATTACACCAACTCCCCGGTCTAGCCCTCAGTTAGCTGGATGAGACGGAGATACGGGGACGTATGCAGATTTCCTCAGTGTTACGCAATGATTACGGGATCGGGGGCACGGCCCGGACGACGTACAACCTTGCCCAGCAGTACGACGTCGAGATCGCCTCGGTGCTCGGCCACCGCGACGAGCCGGTGTTCCAGCGGAACCCGCGCGTGCGCCATCTAGCCGACGTCCGCGAGGACGGCCCGGGATATGACGGGGACTCCGCAGACCGGGCGCCGGCCCGGGTCTTCCCGCGCGGGGAGGGCCGCTACGGCCAGTACAGCGCGCTCACCGACCGCCGCATCGCCGAGCACCTCTCCACGGTCGAGGTCATGTGCTGCGGCCTGCCCGTCGTCTCCACGGACTGCCCGCACGGCCCGGGGGAGGTCATCGACAACGGCGTGGATGGACGTCTCGTCCAGGTCGGCAACGTCGGGGCCATCGCCGAGGACCTGCTCGAACTGATCAACAACGAGGCGCTGCAGCATCGGATGGCGGGTGCGGCGCTCAAGGACTCCGAGCGCTTCGACCCGGCCGGGATCGCCGAGTGCTACGAGCCGATCGCCGCCGCGCACAGGCGGCCGACTTCTTCAACACCATGGTCCGCTGGGAGGCGCCGTGATCCGCAACAGATTCCGTAGATCCACTGTCAACGTCGTAGATGCCACATCGGCGGACACCACGCAGGCGGGTATGCCCAAACTGATCCACGTCATCTGGATCGGCGAGAAGGCCTTCCCCTACCGGGACAACTTCCGCACCTGGAAGGAGCACAACCCCGACTACCAGGTCCGGCTCTGGACCGACAAGAACCTCCCCGTACTGCACAACCAGTGGGTCTACGACGCCCTCGCCGACCAGCCGCTCGCCATTCGGGCCGACCTTCTCCGCCTCGAACTCCTCGCCCGGTACGGCGGCATCTACACCGACGCCGACTCCTGGTGCACCCGGCCCCTCGCCCCCCTGATCGACGGCCTGCCCCTGTTCGGCATGACCGGCAACAAGGGCAACGTCCAGAACGCCACCCTCGGCACCGTCCGGGACCACCCCGCCTACCGCATGATCGTCCAGGGCGCCGGAGCACGCTACCTCCGCCTGGCCTACCTCAAGCGCAACACGACCGAGAAGTACGAGGTCTTCGACATCTTCGGCACCCGCTACATCACCCCCATACTGCGTTCCTTTCCCGACTTCACCCAGATCGACCAGGGCGCGGTCAGGGGAACCCGCCGCTTGATATGCGTTGAGGGTCAGGACGACACCAGCGAGGCATTCATCGTCCACGCCAACGCAGTCAGTTGGAAGAAGCCGGGCAGCGACAACCGGCTCACACTCACACCGGCCCGCCCCGAAATGTAGAGAGGAAGAAACGGGTGATCACTGTCTCCAGCGCACCATCGGGACATCCTGCATGTCCATGATCGTGGATGAGGGCTGGGACCTACTCGCGGCCACTGGTAGAGCAGATGGGCGCATGGGGTGTGCGCTGGATGCCGGAGCTGCGCCCGGACGAGTTCGACCCCGTGCTGCTGGTGCTCGACACTGGCGGTGCCCGGCGCGGGCGTGCGGGTCAACTCCGTCGGCCCGGCCGATGGAGGCCCTGCGCACTGCCGGGCAGGTCCAGTACCGGGCTCCTGGCGCGTAGCGGTCCAGAACGTGCGGGCCGGAGGCCCTGTCGGGAGATCGACAGGGCCTCCGGTTTTTGCGTTGACCCTCCGGCGTCCGGCGCGATGATCGTTGCAGGCGAGAGGTCCCCGGTGATCCACCGGGGGCCTCTCGCGTCGTTCGTGCAGCTGTGAAGTACGGCAAGGCCGACTGTCAGTGGTGGCCTCTACGCTCGGGGTGATGGCACAGGTGTGGAGATGTACGGGGCTGCGGTGGGGCGTCGACGGGCCCGTGCTCGGGTGGGGTGGTGGGCGGAGCAGTGTGTTGGTGTGGGGGAAGCGGGTGGCGTTTGCGGTGGTCGAAGGGGGTGTGCGGACTTGTGTGGGGGCGCGGGGGAACAGTTGTGCGGTGCGGGCTGTCGTGTCGGGGCGGAGTGTTGGGGCGCAGTGTGAGGAGTGTGCGCGGCTGGAGCGGGCGCACTCCGTTGCCGCCGATACCGTCGCCGATGATCCGCGGCCGTATCACGTGTATCTCGCTTGGTTCGGGAGCGGGATGGTCAAGGTCGGGATCACGGCTGTGGAGAGGGGGGAGGCGAGGCTCCTTGAGCAGGGGGCCGTTGTCTTCAGTTGGCTCGGGCGGGGGCCGCTGATGGCGGCTCGGCGGAGTGAGGAGTTGTTGCGTACGGCGTTGGGGGTGCCGGATCGGATCGCGTACGACGCCAAGCGGGCCGTGCGCAGTGCGTTGCCGGAGGCGGTGGTGCGGGCGGGCGAGGTCGAGGCGCTGCATGCGAAGGCCGTGGGGCTCGGTGGGTGGCCGGAGGCCCTGGAGCGGATGCCGTTCGTGGCCGTCGATCATGCCGGGGTGTTCGGGCTCGACGGGTTGCCGCCGGCTGTGGGCGTGGTGGGTGAGCTCGTGGCGGGGGGTGTCGTGAGGGGGGAGCTGGTGGCTGCCGCCGGGCCCGATCTGCATCTGGCCGGCGAGCGTGGGGTCGTCGTGCTGGATACGCGGCTGATGAAGGGGTGGGAGTTGAGTGCCGCCGGTGAGGGTGAACCGGCCGGTGCGGTGACGGTGCCCGTGCGGGAGTTCGGGGGGTTGCAGGGCGGGATGCAGGACGGGCTCTTCTGAAAGGCGCTGAATGTCGCTGGACGTGGGGCGGGGTGCGCGCCGAGAGTGGGGACATGAGCGATCAATCCAGTGCGCCTGTCGCCGCGCACGAACCGCCGTACTACGCCGTCGTGTTCACCTCCGTGCGGACTGACGGAGACTACGGGTACGGCGAGACAGCCGAGCGGATGGAGGAGCTGGTGAAGGAGATCCCGGGGTTTCTCGGGATGGACTCGGCGCGGACACCGGGCGGGCTCGGGATCACCGTCGGGTACTTCCGGGATGCCGAGGCCATCGAGGAGTGGCGGGGCGACATGGAGCACCGGGCGGCGCAGAAGCAAGGGCGTGAGAGCTGGTACGAGGGCTACACCGTCCATGTCGCCAGGGTTGAGCGGAGCTATGGGTTCCGGCGTGGGCAGGGCTGAGGGGGAGGACGGGGCGGCGGCCGGACCTTCGCAAGAAGGCGGCGACGTCCGGTCGGCTTCAGGCGGCGCTGACGTCCGGTCGGCTCAAGAAGGCGCCGAAGTCCGGCAGTTCTGGGAAGGGCTCGGGCTGCCCGGGCTCGTCGATGTCCACACGCACTTCATGCCCGAGCGTGTCCTGCGCAAGGTCTGGGAGTACTTCGACGCGGTCGGTCCGCTGACCGGCCTTGACTGGCCCATCACCTACCGGAGCGAGGAGGGCGAACGGACCGCCCTGCTCCGGCAGTTCGGCGTGCGAGCCTTCACCGCCATGCTCTACCCGCACAAGCCGGGCATGGCCGAGTGGCTGAACGGGTGGGCCGTCGACTTCGCCCGCCGGACCCCTGACTGTCTGCATACGGCGACCCTGTTCCCGGAGCCGGGCGTGGCGGCGTATGTGCGAAGGGCAGTGGACGAAGGAGCGCGGGTCTTCAAGGCGCACGTTCAGGTGGGCGCGTACGACCCGGCCGATGAACTCCTCGATGCGGCCTGGGGGTTGCTCGCCGAGGCCGGGATACCCGTCGTGATCCACTGCGGGTCCGGGCCCGCGCCCGGCAAGCACACCGGGCCGGAGCCGATCCGGCGGGTGCTCGCCCAGCACCCCCGGCTGCGGCTCGTCGTCGCGCACATGGGCATGCCCGAGTACGAGGACTTCCTGGGCCTTGCCGAGCGGTACGGCGAGGTGCGGCTGGACACGACGATGGCGTTCACGGACTTCAGCGAACGGTTCGCGCCCTTCCCGCGTCGAGCGCTACCCCGGCTGGATGCCCTCGGCGACCGGATCCTGCTTGGCTCCGACTTCCCGAACATCCCGTACGTGTACGCCCATCAACTCCACGCACTGGAGCGGCTCGGGCTCGGGGACGACTGGCTGAGGGCGGTCTGTTACGAGAACGGGGCGCGGCTCTTCGGGCTCTGAGCGTCGCTTCGCGCCCGACAAGGGGCTTCCCAGGCGTTCCCTGAGTGGCTCCTGTGTGTTTCTCAGGCAATTCACAGGTTCCGCCAAGTGAGTTCTCAGAGGCGCACAGCAATCTGTGGGCTATGACCACGACCTCGCCCCAGGGGCGCACCGAACTGCTGAGGCCGGACGGGAGCCCCGTCCGCGTGCTTGTGGTGGACGACGAGCAGTCGATCACCGAGCTGTTGTCCATGGCCCTTCGTTACGAAGGCTGGCAGATCCGCAGCGCGGGTGACGGGACCGGGGCGGTGCAGACCGCCCGGGAGTTCCGGCCCGATGCCGTGGTGCTCGACATGATGCTGCCCGACATGGACGGGCTTGCTGTCCTCGGGCGGCTGCGGCGCGAGCTGCCCGATGTGCCGGTCCTCTTCCTGACGGCGAAGGACGCCGTCGAGGACCGTATCGCCGGGCTGACCGCGGGCGGCGACGACTACGTCACCAAGCCGTTCAGCCTGGAGGAAGTCGTCGCGCGGCTGCGCGGGCTGATCCGCCGCTCCGGCGCCGCCGACCGGCGTTCCGACTCCACACTGGTCGTCGGGGACCTCACCCTGGACGAGGACAGCCACGAGGTGTCGCGCGCCGGGCAGAACATCCACCTCACTGCCACCGAGTTCGAGCTGCTGCGCTTCCTCATGCGCAACCCGCGCCGGGTGCTCAGCAAGGCGCAGATCCTCGACCGCGTGTGGTCGTACGACTTCGGCGGCCAGGCCAACGTCGTCGAGCTCTACATCTCCTACCTGCGCCGGAAGATAGACGCCGGGCGCGAGCCGATGATCCACACCAGGCGCGGAGCCGGTTACCTGATCAAGCCTGCCGCCTCATGAGCGGACGACGACAGCTGCGCAAGCAGCGGCGCCGACAGCCTCGGACGCTGCGGACGCGGCTTGTCGTCGCGTCTGTCGCGTTGATCGCGGTGGTGTGTGCGGTGATCGGTACGGTGACCACGATTGCGCTGCGGTCACATCTGTACGAGCAGCTCAACAACTCGCTGGACGACGCCGCCATGCGTGCGGCCGGCCCCGAGGAGCTGATCGGCAAGGAGCCCCCCGACGGCAAGAAGCCGAAGATGACGCTGTCGGCATTCGTCGAACGAGGTCCACAGCCCATCGGCACGGTCGCCGCGAAGGTCACGGACGGCACCATCACGGAAGCCAAGGTCGGCAAGGAGATCCAGGGCGAGGCCGGGACAACCGACGTCGACGCCGATTCGCTCACTGAGGCTCAGCAGAAGGCCCTCGCGGACGTGCCGCGGGACGGCAAGCAGCACACCGTCGACCTGCCGGGCCTCGGCGAGTACCGCGTCCAGTACAAGGACGGTGCCAACGGCGCGCACTACGTGGGCCTGTCCACCAAGGACGTTTCAGAGACCCTCAACACCCTCATCATCGTCGAGCTCAGCGTCACCGCCGCCGGTCTCGTAGCCGCCTCGCTAGCCGGTGCCACCATCGTGAGCGTCGCCCTCCGCCCCCTCCGCAGAGTCGCCGCCACCGCCACCCGAGTCTCCGAACTCCCCCTCCACAGCGGCGAGGTGACCCTCAACGAGCGCGTCCCCGAGTCCGAGACCGACCCCCACACGGAGGTCGGGCAGGTCGGTGCCGCCCTCAACCGCATGCTCGACCACGTCCACGGAGCGCTGCACGCGCGCCAGGAGAGCGAGACGCGGGTACGGCAGTTCGTCGCGGACGCCAGCCATGAGCTGCGTACGCCCCTCGCGTCCATCCGTGGATACGCCGAACTCACCAGACGCGGAAGGGAAGAGACCGGCCCCGACACCCGGCACGCGCTCGGCCGGATCGAGTCCGAGGCCGGGCGGATGACCGGGCTCGTCGAGGACCTGCTGCTGCTCGCACGGCTCGACGCCGGACGGCCCCTCTCCTACGAGCACACCGACCTGTCCCCGCTGGTCGTGGACGCCGTGAGCGATGCCCGCGCGGCCGGGCGCGAGCACAACTGGCGGCTCGAGCTGCCGGACGAACCCGCGGTCGTGCAGGCCGATGCCGCCCGTATCCAGCAGGTCATGGTGAACCTGTTCGCGAACGCCCGTACGCACACCCCGCCCGGCACCACGGTGACCGCACGCGTGCACCGGCGGGGTTCCTGGGTGTGCCTGGACGTCCAGGACGACGGGCCCGGTATTCCGCCGGATCTGCTGCCGCGTGTCTTCGAACGGTTCGCGCGGGGCGACTCGTCGCGCTCGCGTGCCTCCGGGTCCACCGGTCTCGGGCTCGCCATCGTGCAGGCCGTCGTGGCCGCGCACGACGGGGCGGTGACGGTCGACAGCGTGCCCGGGCGGACCGTCTTTACCGTGCATCTGCCCGCGCTGGCACCCGAAGCGTCCCATTCTCATGAGGCATTCATTTCGGAAACAAATTCGCAAACGTATCCACAGGCACAGCACAGCACCACCACATGGGTGCGACAGGGCGCTTGACGACAGTCGTCGTCATGCGAACCGAACCTTCTCCCGGCTCCCTGCCGGCGCGGGAGCACCTCCCGGCCGGGAATGCCGGTACGCCTGTCCTGGACGTAGTGATCCCCGTCTACAACGAGGAGAAGGACCTCCAGCCGTGCGTGCGCCGACTGCACGAGCACCTCGCGCGCACCTTCCCCTACGCGTTCCGCATCACCATCGCGGACAACGCGTCCACGGACACCACCCCGCTGGTGGCGACGCGGCTGGAGGCGGAGATCCCGGAGGTCAGGTCCTTCCGGCTCGAGCAGAAGGGCCGCGGTCGGGCCCTGCGGGCCGTGTGGTCCGCCTCCGACGCCCCGGTCCTCGCCTATATGGACGTCGACCTCTCCACCGACCTCAACGCACTGCTCCCGCTGGTGGCCCCGCTGATCTCGGGCCACTCCGACCTCGCGATCGGCTCGCGTCTGGCCCGCTCCTCGCGGGTGGTGCGCGGCGCCAAGCGGGAGTTCATATCCCGTACGTACAACCTGATCCTGCGGGGCTCGCTGCAGGCCCGCTTCTCCGACGCCCAGTGCGGCTTCAAGGCGATCCGGCGGGAAGTGGCTCACGTGCTGCTGCCGCTTGTCGAGGACACCGGCTGGTTCTTCGACACCGAGATGCTGGTCCTTGCCGAACGGGCCGGACTGCGCATCCACGAGGTGCCGGTCGACTGGGTCGACGACCCGGACTCGACCGTGCACCTCGTGAAGACCGCGACCGACGACCTGAAGGGCGTGTGGCGCGTGGGACGCGCCCTCGCCACCGGCTCGCTGCCGCTCGACCGGCTCGCCCGGCCGTTCGGTGACGACCCGCGCGACCGCGAACTGACCGGCGTACCCACGGGACTCGCCCGGCAGCTCGTCGGGTTCTGCGTCGTGGGCGCTCTGTCCACGCTGTTCTATCTGCTGCTCTACAGCGGCTTCCGTACGTTCACGGGGTCGCAGTTCGCCAACGCGCTGGCCCTGTTGGTCTCGGCGGTCGCCAACACGGCGGCCAACCGGCGCCTCACCTTCGGCGTCCGCGGCAGCGAGCGGGCGATGCAGCACCAGGCGCAGGGCCTGGTCGTCTTCGGCATCGGCCTCGCCCTGACCAGCGGCTCGCTCGCCGCCCTGAACGCGGCGACGACCGACCCCGCGCACTCCACCGAACTGGCGGTGCTGATCGCCGCCAACCTCGCGGCGACGGTGCTGCGGTTCCTGCTCTTCCGGGCCTGGGTGTTCCCGGACCGGGGCGACGACTCAGCGTCGGCGGTCGTGGCCTCGCACAACCCGGCCCCGCCCGTCTACGCGACGGCGACTCACTCTCCGTACGACAGCTCTCTGTACGACAACGCTCCGTACGACAACCGAACCTGGGGGGACGCGACCATGCAGATGCAGCCGGTGCGCCCGAATGATCACGATTCGAGGAACGCACGATGACGACGACTCAGCCAACTGCCGTACAGGATCCGGTCGTTCCGGCGGAGCCTGCCGCGGCCCCCGAGGACGGCAGTCCCAAGCAGCCCTTCGTACGCCGCCTGTGGCGCGGGCGGTCCGAGGACCACCGCTGGGTGCGGCCCGCGTTCCTCGGCACGCTGCTGCTGATCGGCGCGCTCTACACCTGGAACCTCACGGCCTCCGAGTACGCCAACTCCTTCTACTCCGCGGCTGTTCAGGCGGGCAGCCAGTCCTGGAAGGCGTTCTTCTTCGGCTCGCTCGACTCGGCCAACGCCATCACCGTCGACAAGCCCCCGGCCTCCCTGTGGCCGATGGCACTGTCGGTACGGCTGCTGGGCCTGAACTCCTTCGCGATCCTGTTCCCGCAGGTGCTCATGGCCGTCGCCACGGCGGGTGTGCTGTACGGGGCCGTGCGTCGCCGGTTCAACGCCACGGCCGGCTTGATCACCATGGCGGTCTTCGCGCTCACGCCCGTCGCCGCGCTGATGTTCCGCTTCAACAACCCGGACGCGATGCTCGCGCTCCTGATGGCCGTCACGGTCTACTGCGTACTGCGCGCCATGGAGAAGGCGCAGACGAAGTGGCTGGTGTGGGCGGGTGCCGCGGTCGGCCTCGCCTTCCTGGTGAAGACCCTCCAGGCCTTCCTGATTCTCCCGCCGCTCGCGCTGATCTACGTACTCTTCGCGCCGACGACCCTGCGCAGGCGCGTCGGCCAGGTCCTCCTCGCGGGCCTTTCGATGGTCGTCGCGGGCGGCTGGTGGGTCGCGATCGTCGAACTGTGGCCGGCCTCCTCGCGCCCGTACATCGGCGGCTCGCAGAACAACTCCTTCCTTGAACTGACCTTCGGCTACAACGGACTCGGCCGCATCAACGGCGAGGAGACCGGCAGCGTCGGCGGCGGTCAGGGCGGCGGCTGGGGCGAGACCGGCTGGGACCGCATGTTCAGCTCGAACATCGGCGGTCAGATCTCCTGGCTGATCCCGGCGGCGCTGATCCTGTGCGTCGCGGGCATCCTGCTCACCAGGAAGGCCCGTAGGACCGACACGGCCCGTGCCGCGTTCCTCGCCTGGGGCGGATCGCTGCTGATCACCATGGTGATCTTCAGCTTCATGCAGGGCATCTTCCACGAGTACTACACCGTCGCCCTGGCCCCCTACATCGCGCCGCTGATCGGCATGGGCGCGGTCGTGCTCTGGGAGGAGCGCGGCAAGCTGTGGGCCTCGCTCACCCTGGCGGGCGCGATGACGGCGACCGCGGTGTGGGGGTACGTCCTCCTCAACCGTTCCTCCGACTACCTGCCGTGGCTGAAGTGGCTGGTCCTGGTCGGCGGTCTGGTCGCCGCCCTCGGTCTGATCTTCGTGAACAAGCTCGGTCGTCGACTGGCCATGGGCGTCGTGGGGTTGAGCTTCGTCACCGCCCTCGCGGGCCCGACCGCGTACAGCCTCACTACGCTGAACGAGGGCCACTCCGGCTCGATCGTCACGGCCGGTCCGACCGTCGCGGGTGCCCGCGGTGGCCCCGGCGGCGGCATGGGCGGCGGTCCCGGCGGGGGCGGTATGCCCGGCCAGAACCAGCAGGGCCAGCAGAACGGCAACGGTCGGACGGGCCAGCCGCCGACCGGCGGTTTCCCGGGCGGCGGCATGCCCGGCGGCGGCCAGAACCAGCAGGGCCAGCAGGGTGCCACGCCCGGTGGTCGGGGCGACGGCGGCGGCATGGCCGGCGGTGGCGGCATGGGCGGACTGCTCAACGGCGCGACCGTCAGCGACGAGGCCAAGGAGCTGCTGGAGAAGAACTCCGGTGACTACACCTGGGCCGCCGCGGCCATCGGTGCCCAGAACGCCGCGAGCTACCAGCTCTCCACCGGCGACCCGGTGATGGCGATCGGCGGCTTCAACGGCAGCGACCCCTCGCCCACGCTGGCCGAGTTCAAGCAGTACGTGGAAGACGGCAAGATCCACTACTTCGTCGCAGGCGGCGGCATGGGCGGCGGCAACGACAGCTCCGGCACCGCCTCGCAGATCAGCGAGTGGGTGCAGGAGAACTTCAAGGAGGTGACGGCGGGTTCGTCCACCTTCTACGACCTGACGCAGCCGACGAGTAGCTGACGAGCAGCTGACGGTCCGAGGGGCCCGCGAGGGCGGTGACCGAGGCGAGAGTGCCTCGGTCACCGCCTTTTCGTGTTGTACGGCGTATGGGAGCTGTTCTACGGTGTACGGCGACGACCTCCCGTACGCCGTAGAAGGGGCCCGCATGACGGCCGCGACGACCGCCGAGACCGCCCAGGCACCTCCTCAAGGACACCCCCAGCGCTGGCTGATCCTCTGCGTGATCATGCTCGCCCAGCTCACCGTGCTGCTGGACAACACCGTCCTCAACGTCGCGATCCCCTCCCTTACGGACGAGTTGGGCGCGTCCACCGCCGACATCCAGTGGATGATCAACGCGTACTCGCTCGTGCAGTCCGGACTGCTGCTCACGGCGGGCAGCGCCGCCGACCGCTACGGCCGCAGGAAGATGCTCGCCGCGGGCCTTGTCCTCTTCGGCACGGGCTCGCTCTGGGCGGCCTTCGCCCAGTCGTCCACGCAGCTCATCGCCGCCCGTGCGGGCATGGGCATAGGCGGCGCACTGCTGATGACCACGACGCTCGCGGTCATCGTGCAGATCTTCGACGACACCGACCGCGTGAAGGCGATCGGCATCTGGTCGACCGTCAACTCCCTCGGTTTCGCGGCCGGTCCGCTGCTCGGCGGATTCATGCTGGACCACTTCTGGTGGGGATCGATCTTCCTGATCAACATCCCCGTCGCGCTCATCGGCCTGGCCGCGGTCATCAAGCTGGTGCCCGAGTCCAAGAACCCGCAGGGCGACCGCCCCGACCTCCTGGGCGCGCTGCTCTCGACGATCGGTATGGCCTCGGTGGTCTACGCGATCATCTCCGGGCCAGAGCACGGGTGGACGTCGGCGCAGGTCCTGGTGGCCGCGGTCGTCGGCGTACTGGTCCTCGGCGCGTTCACGCTCTGGGAGCTGCACGTCCCGTACCCGATGCTGGACATGCACTTCTTCCGCAACCAGCGCTTCATCGGCGCCGTGGCGGGCGCGATCCTGGTCGCCTTCGGCCTCGGCGGCTCCCTCTTCCTCCTCACCCAGCACCTCCAGTTCGTCCTCGGTTACGAGCCGTTGGAGGCGGGCCTGCGGCTGGCGCCCCTCGCGGTGACCGTCGTGGCCCTGAACCTCACGGGCGTCGGCGCGAAGCTGCACGCCAAGCTCGGCACGCCCGCGACGATCGCGGCCGGTATGAGCATGCTCGCCGGAGGTCTCGCGGTGATCGCGCTGCTGGGCGGCGACGACTACAACGGCATGCTGGCGGGCCTCGTCATCATGGGCGCGGGCATCTCGCTCGCCATGCCCGCCATGGCCAACGCGATCATGAGCGCCATCCCGCCGGAGAAGGCAGGCGTGGGCGCCGGGATCAACGGCACGCTCGCCGAGTTCGGCAACGGCCTCGGCGTCGCGGTCCTCGGCGCGGTCCTCAACGCCCGCTTCGCCGCGCTGATCCCGGTCGCCGCGGCCTCGCTTCCGGCCGCGCTCGCCTCCGCGGAGTCGGCGGGCCAGCGGGCGCGGATCATGGACGCCTTCTCCTCCGGTCTTGAGACCAGCCAGCTGGTGGGAGCCGCTGCCGTACTCCTCGGAGGACTGCTGGCGGCCGAGTTGCTGCGGCGCGCGGTGGGGGTACCACCCAGACATTAAGTACTGGGGGAGGGCGGACTCGGTAGTGGCTGCGTAACGATGTCTTGTGGAGGCACGCATAGCATCAGGGCAACAGCGATACGCGCTGATACGTGCTGTGTATCTCGTACGCGTTGTGCAGCTCGTACGCGCTGTGTAGCGAGCTCCGAGGAAGGTGCGCCATGGTGAGGGCAGCCGACCGGGCCAAACGTCCGGCGCGGACCAGCGTCTGGCTGGAGGGCAGGCAGCGGGCGGCCCGCGGCGGTCAGCCGTCCGGGCTCGACCGCGACCGGATCACTCAGGTGACCGTGCGGCTCCTCGATGCCGAGGGGCTGGCCAAGTTCTCCATGCGCCGGCTGGCCGCCGAGCTGAACGTGACGGCGATGTCGGTGTACTGGTACGTGGACACCAAGGACGACCTGCTCGAACTCGCCCTCGACTCGGTCTTCGGCGAACTCGAGCTGCCCGACCCGGAGTCGGGCGAGGACTGGCGCGACCAGTTGCGCGCGCTCGCGAGTGGCTACCGGGCGCTGCTGGTGCGCCACCCCTGGGTGTCGCCGCTCATCGGCAGCTTCCTCAACATCGGCCCGCACTCGATGGCGTTCTCGCTGTGTGTGCAGCAGGTGATGCGCAATACGGGGCTGCCGGCGCACGGGCAGATGGGTGCGATCGCGGCCGTCTACCAGTTCGTGTACGGGTTCGGGACGATCGAGGGGCATTTCGTGCAGCGGTGCGCTTCCGCGGGCATGACGCAGGACGAGTACTTCCACCAGGCCATGAGCACGATCCGTTCAGAGCCCGAGTTCGCCAAGAGCTTCGAGAGCGCTACGGATCTCATGGAGGCTCGGGGTGGTGACACGGTGGAGGAGATGCGGGAGCGGGACTTTGCGTTTGCGTTGGAGTTGCTGGTGGTGGGGATCGAGGCGATGACGCTCCGCTGAGGGGGCGGTTTTTGGGTGCGGGTGCGTTGTGGCTGGTCGCGCCGTTCCCCGCGCCCCTTTGGGTCCGGTGGGTGGGTGCGGGGCCGTGGGCCGGTGCGTCAGCCCGTCGCAGGCCGGGCATACGGCCCTTTGCTGGTACACGGTCCTGGTTCTCCGAGACAGAACCTAAGCGACGGGCATACGACGCACCGGCCCACGACCCCTCCCGCCGGTGGGAGGGTGCGGGCACGTGGGGGCTTGGGGCTGGCTGGAGCCGCAGGCTTTTTAGGGGCGCGGGGAACTGCGCGACCAGCCACAACGGGCCCGTAGCCGCGATACGACTTGTCACCCCCCCTGGCGGGGGGTCTGGGGGCGTAGCCCCCAGTTTCAGGAAGGGGCGGGCTTGGGGAAAGGAACCCCCTACTCCTGCGGAGCCAGCCGCGCAGGGAAGCCGCCGGTCGCGACCGGCCCCCACCGCACCGGGGTGACCCGGATGATCGACTTGCCCTGCTTGAGCATCGCCGAGCGGTACTCGTCCCAGTCCGGGTGTTCGCCCGCGATGTTGCGGTAGTACTCCACGAGGGGCTCGACCGAGTCCGGGGGGTCGATGACCTCGGCCGTGCCGTCGATCTGGACCCAGGGCCCGTTCCAGTCGTCACTCAGGACGATGAGGCTGACCCGCTCGTCGCGCTTGGCGTTGCGGGTCTTGGCGCGCTCGGGGTAGGTCGAGACGACGATACGGCCCGCGTCGTCGACACCGCAGGTCAGCGGCGAGCCTTGAGGGCTTCCGTCGGTCCGCCGCGTCAGCAGGATGGCGCGGTGGCGGGGGCGTACGAAGTCCAGCAGATCGTCGAGGGAGACGGAGGTGTTCGTCGCTATGTTCGGTGCCATGGAGGCAGCCTAGGGCGAACGGAAGCCGAACGCCTGACGCGTGAGGTGGCAGGGCCCTACCCTGACGGACATGGCAGCCGGCGACCTCAGCCCCGACGAGCAGTGGCCGCTGCCGCCCGCCTGGATGTGGGACTGCGCCGAGTGCGTCCGGCTTTACGAGGCGATGAAGCACGTCCAGGCGGTCATCGCCGGACTGCACGCCACCGAGGGGTACGACGTCGACTGGGACTTCACGGACAGCGTCGTGGGCACGCAGATCAGCCTCAGCCGGCACCTCGCCGACGCCCACCCGCAGGAGCTGCCCGACTGGGACCCCGCCTGCGCGACCTGCGCGAGCCACCAGCAGGCCCTCGCCAGAACGGACCGCGCGCCCGACCTGCGCGCCGGAACCGTCATGGTGGCCGAGGAACACCGGGCCCGCCACCTGTTCTCCCCACCCCGCATGGTCGGCCTGATGTGACAGGGCTGCGCAGCGCGGTGAACCGGCCCGTGGTGCGCGCCTGAAGCTCAGGATGCGCGCCCCACGGGCCGTGGCTCTCCAACTACTCGCCGGGATGGCCGAGTTCGATGTCGTGGTCGTCGACACCGCGCCCGTTCACGGTCAGCGCCGTGGCCACCGGCGGGTAACCCGTCGCGATGACGGTGTACTCCCCGCTGTCCAGATCGGCGAAGGCGTACGCTCCGTCCTCTCCGGTCGTGGCGGTGGCGACCACGTTGCCCGCCGCGTCGACGAGCGTGACCCGGGCATCGGCGAGCGGCCCGTGCGGCGCCCGTACGGTGCCACGCAGCCGGGCGCCCGCCGTCAGGTCGATCTCGACACGGGTGACACCCGTGCCGCCGACCTCGACCGGCAGCGCGGCCGGCCGGTGACCCGCCGCGTTCACCGCGACGGTCACGGTGCCCGGGACCAGCTCGGCGAAGTCGAACTCGCCCTGCTCGCCGGTGTTTCCGGTGGCCAGCACATCACCGCGTACGTCCGTGACGACGACCACGGCGTCCTTGACGGGCGTACCGGTCTCGGCGTCCCGCACCACACCGCCGAGTCCGCTCGTACCGCTCACGAGGATGTCGTACGAAACCGGCTCGTCGTTCACGACGATCGTCGAGGCCTGCGGCTGGAACCCGTCGGCAGAGGCGATCAGGACGTACGACCCCGTCCCCGGCGCGTCCAGCGCATAACCACCGTCCGCGTGCGTGACCGAGCGGCCCAACTGCCGTCCCCCGAGGGAGATCAGCGTGACGGCGGCGCGGGCGACGGGCGTGCCTTCGGCACCGCGTACGCACCCGCGCACAGGAATGTCACCACCCGAGCCACCGGATTCCGCGGCGTCGTCTGTCGCGGCAACAGGGCCCGTCTGCTCGACAGAGACTTCCTGCTCAGCCGGAGCCGGAGCCGCAGTCGGAGCCTCGGCAGCCAGCGCCATGGCGCCCCGTGTCCTCAACGGAACCTCCTTGATGAAGAGGGCCATGAGGAGGGCGAGCAGTGCCAGCGGCGCGGAGTACAGGAAGACGTCCGCGACCCCGTGCCCGTACGCGTTCTCCACGACCGTACGGACCGGCGCGGGCAGCGCGCCGAGGTCCGGGATGCTCCCGTCGCCCGTGCCGGCGTGCCCGAAGGACGCGGCCTGTGAACCGAGACCCGCGAGGCCGTCCTTGACGTAGTCGGTGATCCGGTGGGCCAGGACCGCGCCCAGCGCCGAGACGCCCATGGCACCGCCGAGGGACCGGAAGAAGGTGACCGTGGAGCTGGCGGCGCCCAGATCGGTGGGGTCCACCTGGTTCTGCGTGCAGAGCACCAGGTTCTGCATCATCATGCCGACGCCGAGGCCCAGCAGGGCCATGAAGATCGCGATGTGCCAGTACTCGGTGTCGTATCGCATCGTGCCCAGCAGGCCGAGACCCGCGGTCACCAGCACCCCGCCGCCGATCAGCCAGCCCTTCCAGCGCCCGGTCCGGGTGATGACCTGGCCGGAGACCGTCGAGGCGACGAACAGGCCGCCGATCATCGGGATGGTCATGACGCCGGACATGGTGGGCGACTTGTCGCGGGCCAGCTGGAAGTACTGGCTGAAGAACACAGTGCCCGAGAACATCGCGACACCGACGAAGAGTGAGGCCAGAGAGGCCAGCGTGATGGTGCGGTTGCGGAACAGCCGCAGCGGGATGATCGGCTCGCTGGCCTTCGCCTCGACGAGCACGAAGAGCAGCCCGAGGACGATGGAGCCACCGACCATCGCGTACGTCTGCCAGGACAGCCACTCGTACTTGTCACCGGCGAAGGTCACCCAGACCAGCAGCAGGCAGACCGCGGCGGAGATGAGGAAGGCACCGGTCCAGTCGACCTTGACCTTCCGCCTGACGACCGGGAGGTGCAGGGTGCGCTGGAGCACGATCAGGGCGATGACGGCGAACGGAACGCCGACGTAGAAGCACCAGCGCCAGCCCAGCCAGCTGGTGTCGGTGATGACGCCGCCGACCAGCGGGCCGCCGACCATCGCGGTGGCGAAGGTGGCGCCGAGGTAGCCGTTGTACCGGCCGCGCTCCCGAGGGGCGATCATCGCCGCCATGATGATCTGGGCCAGCGAGGACAGCCCGCCCATACCGATGCCCTGCACCGCGCGGAACGCGATGAGCGTGCCGGGATTCTGCGAAAGGCCGGCCGCAGCCGAGCCCAGCACGAAGATGACGAGGGCCACCTGGATCAGCAGCTTCTTGGAGAAGAGATCGGCGAGCTTGCCCCACAGCGGGGTGGATGCCGTCATCGTCAGCAGCGACGCGGTCACCACCCAGGTGTAGGCGCTCTGGCCGCCGCCGAGGTCGCCGATGATCCTGGGCAGGGCGTTGGAGACGATCGTCGACGACAGGATCGCGACGAACATGCCGAGCAGCAGCCCGGTCAGTGCCTCCATGATCTGCCGGTGCGTCATCGGAGCGCCGGGAGTGCTGTCGGGGGAGCCGCCTCCTGAGTGCTTGGCATGAGAGCCCCGCACAGCGGTCGGTGCGGTCGTGGCCATGGTCTTCCTTTTCTTACGTTCCGTCATGTCACGTCTGGTGCGGGGGTGGACGCCGCCGGCCGGCAGTCGTCGAAACTGGCACGCAGCCGTCCGAGCAGGGAGTTGAGCTGCTCGACCTCGTCGTCGGACCAGTCCCCCAGGTAGTGGGCGAGCGCCCGTGTGTACCGCTCGGCGATCTCGGCGAGCATGTCCCGCCCCGCGGGCGTGAGCCGCAGGATGCGCGACCGTTTGTCGGCGGGATCGGGGGACCGGTCGATCCACCCGCGCTCCGCGACATGAGCGACGTGCCGACTGGTCACCGACATATCGATGGCCAGCAGCTCCGCCAGCCGGCTCATCCGCATCTCCCCGTGCCGCTCAAGGAGCGCGAGCACGGCAGCGGCCCCCGCAGGACACTCCTGCGGCAACACCCGCCCGAGCCCCCGCTTCACGGCCCCGATGGCACTGAGCTGCCGGGCCAGCTCCTCGTACTGATCTTGAGCGGCCATCACACTCTCCTTCGTTGCTCTAGGCAACCATAGAAGTGTTTGGTTGCTACAGGCAAATGAAAGGGGGTGGGGTGGCCTTAAAACCTTGGCAAAGGGGGAGCGGGGCGCCACGGCGGGGAGCGGCCGGCCACTGCGGGGAGCGGCCGGTCGCTTTGGAGCACGGTCCAGGCACAATCGGCCCGTCCGGCGCTTGAGGACGAGGCCGTTCAGGCCGACAGAGGGGGCCGAGGGCGAAGCCCCCGTGACGGCGACACCAAGTCAGGGTGGCCAGCAACAGCAGACGGCACCCCCAGCACTTGGGCAAGCCGGAGGCATTCGCTAGGGTCCAGGGCCATGGCAAACACCCAGGGCCCCCAGGGCAACAACGACCCCGCGGGCAGCACCCAGATGTTCCGCGCCTTCGTCGACGAGGGCCCGCAGGGCCGCCGCCAGCAGGCAGCCCCGGCAGGCCCCCGTATCGGCGTGATCGTCGCTGTGATCGCGGCCGTCGCGATCGTGACCGCCGTGGCCTGGCTCGCGTTCATGTAACTCGGGTACGGCACTGACTCCCGTACGCCAGTAAGTCCCGTAACTCCCGTACGCCGGAGCCCTACTCCCACCGCACGGACACGTCACGCGTCTCGATGTGCATGCCCAGCGGCACGCGCCACGCGTCGACGCACACCGTCCAGGTCTTCTCCTTCCGCGCACCGGCGCCGACCGGTGCGGGAAGCTTCTCGGCCGACTTGATCGTCGCCCAGTCGATGCCGAGCGCGTCGATGATGTGCGTCTCGAAGGTCACCGTGCCCGAACGCACCGCGCTGCCCCCGGTGTTGTGGAAGTCGAGGGTGACCTTTTCGCACCAGCGCTTGTCGGTGGGTGCGCGTTCGGGGTCGCTCACGTTCAGCGCCGCGGGCGCATCGGGCGCCGTACCGCTGCCGCTGTCGCCCTCGCCCGCAGACGACGAAGGCGCCGGACTCTCTTCCGTACGCCCCTCCGCGGGTCCTCCCGTACGACCGGAGCCGCCCTCGTCCCCGGGCGCGCCCCGACCCGCGGAGGCGGAAGGACCAGGCGCCGGTTCCGTGCCCGGCTCCTGGGCTCCGCCGGGACCAGCGCCATCGGGCGCACTCTCCGAACTCCCGCCTCCCTCAGCGCCCTCGGAGCCCGGCGCCCCGTCCAGCGGCACCAGCGACACCTCCCCCGTGGGATCCACCGCCGCACCGGAGGCCGGAGGCGAACCACCGGCCGCCCCGACCGCGACGTACCCGTCGTCTCCGCTCCCGCCGCCCCCGCACGCGGCGAGCACCCCGCCCAGACACACCACAACCGCCGCCGAGGCACCGGCCACGGCGCCCCGGCGGCCACGTATCCAAGTCACCTGACGCATCGCGCCAGTGTGGCTGACGGGACGTCAGATAGAAAGAGACGGATGAGCATTGAGTGATCCCGCGAGTGAACCTCCGCCCCGTGTATCCCGTCTGACAGAACGCCATGCCACTTCCGTCGGGTGACTCCCTTGCGGTTCAGGCAAGTTGGGGCGCGAGGGTGCGTCCGGCCGGGGTGGTTCGTTCAGCGTTTTTGGAGACACCCCCACATGCGTCTTTCCCCCCATTCCCCCACTCGCAGAACAGCGGCCCGGCGGATCACGACCGCCGCGCTCGCGGCCGGTGCGGCACTCGGGCTCGCCGCCTCGTCCGTCGGAACGGCCCACGCCGCGGATTCGGCGGACCGGGGCCGCCCGGGCACCCGCATCATCGGCGGCACCGAACAGCCCGACGGCAAGCACCCGTTCATGGCGGCGCTGCTGGCGAAGGGCACCGGCAACCCCCACGACCGGCAGTTCTGCGGCGGCAGCCTGCTGGAGCCCGGCATCGTGATGACGGCCGCGCACTGCGTCGAGGGCACAAAGCCCAAGGAGATCGAGACCGTCGTCGGCCGGACCGTGCTGTCGAACAAGAACCAGGGCGAGCTGCGGAATGTCGCCGAGATAGTCGTCCACCCCCGCTACGCCAAGGGCGAGGGGGCGTACGACCTGGCGCTTCTGATGCTGGAGGAGCCCGTCGAGGGCGTCGCCCCGGTCAACCTGCCGACCGCGGGCACGGACGCGCTGATACGTCCGGGCGCCAAGGCCACGGTCATCGGCTGGGGCAACACCAACACCGAGGTGACGAACTATCCGGACCGGTTGCGCGCGGTGGACGTGCCGATCGTGTCGCACATCGAGTGCAAGGCGTCGTACCCGCAGTACGACTCGAAGGTCAACATGTGCGCCGGCGTCGAGGGCAAGGACTCCTGCCAGGGCGACAGCGGCGGGCCCATCTTCCGCAAGCTGCAGGGTCGCAAGGGCGTGTTCCAGGTCGGCATCACGTCGTACGGCGACGGGTGCGCGGCGCAGGGGGCTCCCGGCGTGTACACGTACACCGGGTCCGCGAAGCTCTGGGACACGTTGGAGGAGTCCGCGGCGGGTAAGCGGGCCATGCGCCTACTCGGTCGCTGAGAGGACGGGGAATGCGGGTCGTTCGTAGGCTGCGGGCCGTCTGTGGCTGGTCGCGCAGTTCCCCGCGCCCCTAAGGGCAGTTGTCCGGCGCCCCTTAATAAGGGGCGCCGGACAACTGCCGGGACTTCCAAGCCCGCCTAGTCCGAGATGAGCCCCTCGCGCAGCTGTGCCAGCGTCCGCGTCAGCAGCCGGGAGACGTGCATCTGCGAGATGCCGACCTCCTCGCCGATCTGCGACTGCGTCATGTTCGCGAAGAAGCGGAGCATGATGATCTGGCGCTCGCGGGGCGGGAGTTTGGCGAGCAGGGGCTTGAGGGACTCGCGGTACTCGACGCCCTCCAGGGCCGTGTCCTCGTAGCCGAGGCGGTCCGCGAGGGAGCCCTCGCCGCCGTCGTCCTCGGGGGCCGGGGAGTCGAGCGAGGATGCCGTGTACGCGTTGCCGACCGCCAGGCCGTCGACCACGTCCTCCTCGGACACGCCCAGTACGGCGGCGAGTTCGGGCACCGTCGGGGAGCGGTCCAGCTTCTGGGAGAGCTCGTCGCTCGCCTTCGTCAGCGCGAGCCGCAGCTCCTGGAGCCGGCGCGGAACGCGGACCGACCACGAGGTGTCGCGGAAGAAGCGCTTGATCTCGCCCACGACCGTCGGCATCGCGAACGTCGGGAATTCCACGCCCCGTTCGCAGTCGAAGCGGTCGATCGCCTTGATCAGGCCGATGGTGCCGACCTGGACGATGTCCTCCATGGGCTCGTTACGGCTGCGGAAGCGGGCTGCCGCGTAGCGCACGAGGGGGAGGTTGAGCTCGATGAGGGTGTCTCGGACGTAGGCGCGCTCCGGGCTGTTCGCGTCCAGTGCGGCCAGCCGCAGGAACAGGGAGCGGGACAGGGTGCGGGTGTCGATGGCTTCCGAGGTCCTGGGGGCCGGGGCCGGGAGGGCCGGGAGAACCGGCACATCGACAACCGGTACATCGACACTGTGAAGCACGTCGGGCGCGGACTCGCTCTGCGCGAGTGTGAGCACCTTCGAGCTGCCCTGATCTGCGGACATGCCACCCCCTTTGGGTCGCGGACGGTCGCGGCGGACGCTCCCGTCGAAGGAACGCAGCCTCCACCTGAATACCGGAGGCGGAGCTGCGGCAAACGCGCTTCCGGAAGAATGTCACATGTCGGCAACACGCTGTAGTGACTTGTCGACACTGAGAGGGGCAATCGGCCCTGGATAAAGGGGGTCTGGCCATTTTTCGTCGTAGAACTGTCGGGAAATGGCCTTAAGGGTGATTCGCTCCGGCGGGTTATGGCTCGATCCTGTTTGCGGATCGCAGGCGGGCGAAGCTTCGGGCGAGCAGCCTTGACACATGCATCTGGGAGACGCCCAGTTCGTCACTGATCTGCGACTGGGTGAGGTTGCTGTAGTAGCGCAACAGCAGGATCCGCTGCTCCCGTTCCGGGAGTTGGACCAGGAGGTGGCGTACGAGATCGCGGTGCTCGACTCCGTCAAGGGCCGGGTCCTCGTAGCCGAGCCGGTCGAGCAGGCCCGGCAGCCCATCACCCTCCTGGGCCGCCTCCAGGGAGGTCGCGTGGTACGAGCGTCCGGCCTCGAGGCAGGCCAGCACCTCCTCCTCCGCGATCCGCAGCCGCTCGGCGATCTCGGCGGTGGTGGGCGAGCGCCCGAACGCCGTCGTGAGGTCCTCGGTCGCGTTGTTCACCTGCACCCACAGCTCGTGCAGCCGGCGCGGTACGTGCACGGTGCGGACGTTGTCACGGAAGTACCGCTTGATCTCGCCGACGACAGTCGGCATCGCGAAGGTCGGGAACTGCACGCCCCGGTCCGGGTCGAAGCGGTCGATCGCGTTGATCAGCCCGATCGTGCCGACCTGGACGACGTCCTCCATGGGCTCGTTACGGCTGCGGAAGCGGGCGGCGGCGTAGCGCACGAGGGGCAGATTGGCCTCGATGAGCGCGCTGCGTACGCGGTGGTGCTCGGGCGTGCCCGGCCGCAGCTGCTTCAGCTCGCCGAAGAGCACCTGTGTGAGCGCCCGGGTGTCGGCACTGCGACGGTTCTCGGGGGCAGGCGCCGGGGCCTCTTCCTGGGGCGGCGCAGTACTGGCCGACACGGTCAACGCCACCTCTTTGTCCATCAACTCACGCAGGTCATGCAACTCTTCCGTCAAAAGCGGTCATAGCATCACAAAACATGTCCAGTATGTGCAAGCACTGCAAAGAGTGGTGTTGATTGCATGTTGGGCCATAAGGAGCATTTCAGCCCCACGCCATTCCGATGCGGGGCTGCATGAGGCGTCGTATGGCTGATCTTGGGGCTCAGTTCTTGGCCCCTGGCTCAGTCCTTGGCCCCATTGGCGAGCCACGTCATGAAGTCGCCGACGGCCTGAGCGGCGTTCGAAATACCCTCGAACCCCATTGTCATGTAGTCGCCGGCCTTGTCCGGGTCGGTGATGATCACGTACAGCACGAAGACCACGAGCACATAGATGGCGATCTTCTTCGAATTCACCGCCACCGCGGCCTCCCCTGTTGACCTGCTGCCCCGCCGGGCCCCGTGTTTGCCGGCGGTGAGTGTAACTCGGTCACTTGTCCTACCATCGTTCTTGCCTTCGACACGTCTCCCCACACACCCCGCACGCACTCCGCACACACGAAGGGCCCCGTCTCTCGACGGGGCCCTTCCGAAGCGGTAGCGGAGGGATTTGAACCCTCGGTGACTTGCGCCACACTCGCTTTCGAGGCGAGCTCCTTCGGCCGCTCGGACACGCTACCGGGAGAGATCCTAGCCCACATGGGGCCGTGCGCTGAAATCCGTATTCGGCCGCCGGTACGCGGGCGGGCCGGTTCAGCGGTCGCGGAAGAAGTCGGTGAGCAGGCGGGCGCACTCCTCGTCGAGTACGCCGCCGATCACTTCGGGGCGGTGATTGAGGCGCCGGTCGCGTACGACGTCCCAGAGGGAACCGGTCGCGCCGGCCTTCTCGTCGCGGGCGCCGTAGACCAAGCGGTCCACGCGGGACTGCACGATCGCGCCCGCGCACATCGTGCAGGGTTCGAGGGTCACGACGAGCGTGCAGTCCGTCAGCCGCCACTGGCCGAGCTCGGCGGCGGCGCGGCGGACGGCGAGGACCTCGGCGTGCGCCGTGGGATCGCCGGTGGCCTCGCGTTCGTTGTGCCCGGTGGCGAGCACCGTCGTGCCGTCCGCGGACAGCACGACGGCGCCGACGGGGACGTCCCCGCCCCGGACGGCCAGTTCGGCCTCGTCCAGGGCGAGCCGCATAGCGGCCCGCCAGCGGTCGCGTACGGGGTCGTGCGTTTCCTGAGCGTTCAGCGGACGGTCTCCAGGACCTCCGCCGCGCCCAGGACTTCGGCGATCTCGTTCAGTGCGTCGTTGCTTTCCAGGGCGAGCAGTTCCTTCTCGTCCACGCCGAGGTCGGCGAGGACTTCGCGGTCTCCGATGGGTCCGGCAGGGACGGCCTCGCCCGAAGCGGTGCCGCTGACGTCGTCAACGTCGTCGGAATCGGTCTCGGGATCACCGTCCTCCGTGCCGTCGAGGTCGAGGGAGTCCAGGTCGGCGACGTCGTCGTCGCCCGGCTCCCTTCCGAGCAGTTCGTCCGTGAGCAGGATCTCGCCGTACGAGCTGCGGGCTGCGGCGGCGGCGTCCGAGACGTAGATACGAGGGTCGTCCTCGCCGTCCACGCGGACGACGCCGAACCATGCGTCCTCCTGCTCGATGAGTACGAGCACCGTGTCGTCCTCGGTCGAGGCTTCGCGGGCCAGGTCGGCCAGATCCGACAGGGTCTCCACATCGTCGAGCTCTGTGTCGCTCGCTTCCCACCCGTCTTCGGTGCGCGCGAGCAGTGCGGCGAAGTACACCGTGACTCTCCCACTGGTCATAGGCGTGCCGGTTGGGGATCCCCCCGGCGGAGGTTGCGGACGGGGAGTACTGCGCCGAGCCCCGCCCACTCGGAATCGTGGCAGAAACAGAGCGTTCAGGAGAGGTCTTCGGCTCGCTGTGTCACGGTCGCGTCTTCACGGCCGTACGCGTGGCCCCTCACCTGGGCGCTCGGCGCCCGCCGTCAGCGGGATCGTACGCCGAGAAGAGGTCCGTCGCGCAACGGCTGCCCGGTGCCGACCCGTACGCCCCACCAGTGGCGCTCCGGTGGGATGTGTACGGGCCTGTACGCGTCTGGCGTGGCCCACCGCCTACCAGCGGAACGTGCGCATCCGCATGGCGTGCCGCAACCGCGCCGTCTTGGCCCGCCGCGGCTGCACCCGGTCCCGCAGCTCCCGCGCCTCGGCAAGGTCCCGCAAAAACTGCGCCCGCCGCCGACGCCGCTCGGCATCACTTTCGGCCACGCCGCCCACGCCTTCGGCGGCCGTTTCTGGCGGACCTGGCGGGCCTGTCGGGGAACTTCCGGCGGTGGTCGCGTACGGGTCGCTCCGCGAGGCGGCCCTGCGCGAGGTCTCCCGCGGAGGGCTTCCGGGGCGGGGCCGTGGCGCGGACGCTTCGGAAGTTTTCTGCGGCGTCGGCCAACTGGGGGGTTCGTGTGGTGCGGAGCTGCCCGCCGGCTCTCCCGCGGTTCCCTGACCGGAGGTCTCCCGCGGGGCGGAGCTGCCCGCCGCCCCCGTGGTGCCCCGACCGGAGGTCCCCCGCAGCGCGGCGCTGTTCGTGGGCCCCCGGCGTCGGTCGGAGGCCACCTGGTTCTGTTCCCCGTTTCGCATAGGTCACCACCCCAGTCCGTCCCTGCCACCTTCCCCCGGATGGGTGGTTTGATGCCGGTACGGGTTTGCGGGGGCGTGGGTGTGAGGCCCGGATACCCTGGTCGCATGCGTCTTCACGTCGTCGACCACCCTCTGGTCGCCCATAAGCTCACCACGCTGCGCGACAGGCGCACCGACTCCCCGACCTTCCGGCGGCTGGCCGACGAGCTGGTCACCCTGCTCGCCTACGAGGCCACCCGTGACGTGCGTACCGAGCAGGTCGACATCGTGACGCCGGTGGCCGGGACCACCGGCGTCAAGCTGTCCCACCCGCGCCCTCTCGTCGTACCGATCCTGCGGGCCGGCCTCGGCATGCTGGACGGCATGGTGCGCCTGCTGCCGACCGCCGAGGTGGGCTTCCTGGGCATGATCCGCAACGAGGAGACGCTCCAGGCGTCCACGTACGCGAACCGCATGCCAGAGGACCTCTCCGGCCGCCAGGTGTACGTACTCGACCCCATGCTTGCCACCGGCGGCACCCTCGTTGCGGCCATCCAGGAACTGATCAAGCGCGGCGCCGACGACGTGACCGCCGTGGTGCTCCTGGCCGCGCCGGAGGGCGTCGAGGTCATGGAACGCGAGCTGGCCGGCACGCCGGTGACCGTCGTGACGGGGTCCATCGACGAGCGGCTCAACGAGCACGGCTACATCGTGCCGGGCCTCGGAGACGCGGGGGACCGGATGTACGGGTCCGCCGAGTAGCAGCCGAACCGGGCCGAAGGCCCGGCTGACCGGCTAACAACCCTGCTTCGTCGGTGACGGCGTCGGCGTCGGCTTGGCCAGCGTCGTCATGGCCTTGTCGGCGTCCGCCTTCTTCGCCAGCGCCTTGAAGCCGGTGCCGATGATGAGGTCGACCTCGGCGGGCTTCGTACGGGTGTCGGTCTTCAGTTGGGCGTCGGCCAGCTGGGTGCGGAGCACGGGGAGCGCTGCGTCCGTGGCCGCAGCGGCACCGAGCAGTATCCCGGGACCCTTGACCTTCTTGTCGTACTCCTTCGTCGCGTTGCCCACCTCGCCGATCTTGAAGCCGCGTTTCTTGAGCTCGTCCGCGGTGTTCTTGGCGAGGCCGCTGCGGGGCGTGGCGTTGAGGACGTTCACGGTGATCTGGCCGGGCTTGGGGAGGGCCTTGACCGGCTGCTGTGAGGCGGACGGTGACGGCGAGGGCGTGCAGTCCGGTGCCGCGCCCACAGCCCCGGATTTGTCGCCACCGCCTGTGAACACGTCGATGAGCTGCACTGTCCCCCAGCCGAGCAGACCGAGGGCGGTGGCGGAGCCGACGACCGCGAACGCGAGCCTGCGGCGCCCCCGGTTGCGGCGCATCCGCGGGTATTTGTCTCCCGTGATTTTGTACTGGCCGCCCATGCCAGGGGGAGTCAGCATGCTCATGAGCGCAGCGTAGTGCGCCTGGGTGGCTATGCCTACTAGACGATCATTGCCCGGCGCTCAGTCCAACCCGAAAGGCCCAACGGGGAGTCGGCGCCTCTAGGCGGACTTGCGAAGTCCGGGTGCGGTACGCGCCCCTTCAGGGGCGCGGGGCTGTGTCAATCTGCGGCTCCGCCGCGCGGGCGCGACCAGCCACGACGGACCCGCAGCTTCTAACCGCATTTCCAGCGGAGCGTCTAGTCCAGTTCGAGGACGCGGGCGTGCAGCACCTGGCGCTGCTGGAGCGCGGCGCGGACGGCTCTGTGCAGGCCGTCCTCCAGGTACAGATCGCCCTGCCACTTCACGACATGCGCGAAGAGGTCGCCGTAGAACGTCGAGTCCTCGGCGAGCAGCGTTTCCAGGTCGAGCTGGCCCTTGGTCGTCACCAGCTGATCGAGGCGGACCGGGCGCGGCGCGACATCCGCCCACTGCCGGGTGCTTTCCCGGCCGTGGTCGGGGTACGGCCGGCCGTTTCCGATGCGCTTGAAGATCACACGGAAAGCCTACCGGTCATGACCTTCCGGGCGCAGCCAAGGCGCGGTAGTGGAGCGTGGAAATCACGCCGCAAAGCAGCACGAAAAGGTAATTCCGCGAGGTCGGCTTGGTGTGTTCCTACCGAGCAGGTCCCGGACAAACCGAAAAAACGCCGCGTACCGCACGAGGGAGACAGCGGCTGCCGGTGTTACGCCACCACCGCGAGGAGTGTGGTCGCGGCCATGGTCAGGGGCTCGTCCCCCGCCAGTACGGAACGGCGGCGGGCCTCGTCGGGAAGGATTCCCCGGGTGGCCAGTCGCCACAGGGTGTCCTGGTCCGTTGTCACCCGCGCCGCGGCCTCCTCACCGGAAACGCCGGGCGCGTCGGACGCGCCGGGAAGCCAGCGGTCGGCGCCCCGGGACGCCCACCAGGTGCCGCCCGCGGGGCCGGTGACATCGAACCGCACGGTCGTTCCCCGCGGCCGGTCCACGGTGCGGAGCGTGTGCGGCAGGGCGCGCATGAACGTGTCGATCACTGGGCCGAGCAGCTCCGGCTCGTCGGCGCCGGGGCGGTCGACGGCGTCGCGGATCTGCTGCTGGTGCACCCAGAACTCCGTGTACTCACGGGCTATGTCCAGCCAGGTGGGACTGGGCTCGTCCGTGGAGGCCCACGACACATCGACGACGGCGGGGGCGTCGAGCCGGGCGCCGGCCCAGACCTCGTCGAGCTGCGGGCCGAGGTGCGCGAGCAACTCGGCCATCAGGCGCGGGCTGCACTGGCGGGTCGCCTCGACAAAGACGCCGTTCACGCGCGCCAGGTACGCGGGCAGCGTCTCGTCGTCGGCGAACACCGCACCGCCCCACCCGTCCCGGACGCTCGAGATGCGGCGCATGTAGTCGTTGAGGACATGGCCGACCACGTCGTGCACGTCCCACCCCGGGCAGACCGTCGGCCGCCCCCAGTCCCCGGGCTCCAACGAGCCGAGCAGATCGAGCAGGGCTCGCCGCTCACGCACGAACAGGGGACGGGTGTCGATGGCAGGTCCGAACGAGCTCGTCATACGGAGACGCTAAGCGCTCCGCCACCGGAGTTCCCCTGCTTATCCGAGGCCTTACCGAAGCCCGAGCCCTTCGCCGCCTTACGCTCACCCTTCCCGCCAGTACCCCAAGGCGTGCACCCGCTGCTTGGGCACCGACAGCTCCTTGCGGACGTAAGCGGCGAGTGAGCGTGTCGTTGCCGTGTCCGAGGCGATCCAGACGTACGTCTCGGCCGGGTCCCGGTCCTTGAGGAGGTCGGGCAGGGACGCGCGTACCTGGGAGACGAGTTCGGCGCCGGAGCCCAGCCGCGGCACCGTGCGCAGGTCGTGGCGGGAGGGGTCCAGGCGCATCGGAAGGCCGTCCAGGGAGTCGTACGGCATCTCGAACCACACCGTGGCGGGGGCCGAACCCACCGCGTCCATAAGGGAGTTGAGCGCGGGCAGCGACGCCGGGTCGCCGATCGCGAAGACGTGCGAGGGCGCGGGCTCGGGCCATTGGAAGCCCGTGCCCTGGAGCGTCGCCTCGATGGTGTCCCCGGGCTTCGCCGCCCGCGCCCAGTCACTGGCGCACCCCTCGTGGAGTGCGAACTCAAGGCTGAAGGTGCCCGCCGCCGGATCCGGGTCGACGAGCGTGTAGGCGCGCTGGTGCGGCTTGCCCGCGTTGTCGAACCACAGCCGCACCCACATCGTCGGGTGGACGCCGGTCGCGGCGAGCATCCCGCCGTCGGTGAGGTGGAGCCGGCGGTAGTGCTCGGTGACCTGCTCGGCTCCCGTGACCGTGAACACGAAGTCCTTGCCCCGGAACAGCTTGAGGACCGCGCCCTCCCAGCCGTGACCCTGCGCCATGTCGTCCACCCCTCCGTACGACTCCGACTGGTCGTAGTTAGGGTAGCCTAACCTAAAAACTGTGGAGGACCTGTGGACGCCGGAGAGCGCCTGAGCCCGGGAACGTATCGCGACCCCTGGGGGATCCCCCACCTGCGCGCGGACAGCGCACGCGAACTCGCCTTCGCGCAGGGCCGCAACGCCGCCGTCGACCGCGCTTGGCAGCTCGAGGTCGAGCGGCACCGGGCGCAGGGCACCTCGGCCGCGTTCCTCGGCGCCGACGCCCTCCCCTGGGACCGGTTCGCGAGACAGGCCCGGCTCGACGACACCGCGAGACGCTGTTTCGCGGCCCTGGAGAGACGTGACCCCGCGACGGCTGCCTGGGTCCGGGCGTACGTCGACGGGGTCAACGAGGGCCTGGCCGAAGGGGCGTCCCGCACCCCGGAGTTCACGGCGCCCGGCCTCGCGCCCGGCCGCTGGGAACCGTGGAGCCCGCTGGGTGTCTGGCTCGCCGTCCACATCCTGTTCGCCGGATTCCCCGCCAAGCTGTGGCGGGAGGAGGTCGGGCGCCGGCTGGGGGCGGAGGCGGTAGGGCTGTTCGCGGCGGACGGGCCCGGTACGTCCGGCAGCAACGGGTGGCTGGTGACGGGCGAGCACACCGTCGACGGCCGGCCGGTCCTCGCGGGCGATCCCCACCGGTTCATCGAAGCGCCCGGCATCTATCAGCAAGTCCATCTGTCCTGCCCGGAGTTCGATGTGGTCGGGCTCGCGGTGCCGGGCGTTCCGGGTATCGCGCATTTCGGGCATACGGGCACGGTGGCGTGGGCGATCACCAATGCGATGGCCGACTATCAGGACCTGTACCGGGAGCGGCTGCGCAGGTCCGGGGAACGGGTGGAGGCGCTCGGTCCGGACGGGGAGTGGCGGACCGCGTACCGGCACGTGGAGACGGTCGAGGTGGCGGGCGGTGACACCGTCGAGGCCGAGGTCGTGGAGACCGAGCGCGGGCCCGTCATCATCGGCGGCTCCGAAAGCGACACCGACAGCGAGGGGCCCGTCAGCCTCCGTTACCCGCCGCGCGTCACCGAGGACCTCGGCTTCAGTACGCTCCTCCCCCTGCTCCGGGCTCGCCAAGTCGCCGACGTGGACCGGGCGTTCGACGACTGGGCCGAGCCCGTGAATGTCGTGCTGGCCGCCGACACCGAGGGCGGACTGCTGTACCGGGTGGCCGGCCGCGTGCCACTCAGGGACGAGCAGAACGGGATCCGGATCGTCCCCGCCTGGGAGCCCGGCCATGAGTGGCGCGGCTGGTACGCCCCCATGCCGCGCGGCACGTTCGACGACGGCATCGCCGTGATGGCGAACCAGCGCGGCCCCGCGACGCCGCTCGGTGTCGAGTTCGCCGCCCCGCACCGGGCGGCGCGTCTGCGCCACCTCCTCGAGGAGAGGAAGGACTGGTCGGTCGCGGACATGGGCGCCCTCCACATGGACACCCATCTCGCCTCCGCCAAGGCCCTGTTGGACCACCTCACCGCCCTCGACGACCTCACCCCCGATGGAGCCGCCCTCCGCGACCGGCTCCTGCGCTGGGACCTCCACATGGAGTCCGACAGCACGGAGGCGGCGACATACGCGGCCGTGCGCAGCGCCGTCGTACGACGCCTCGCCGCGCACCCGGCCCTGGCCTCCCTGGCCGGACCCCCGTCCTGCCCGGAGGTCTTCCGCCCTTGGCTCGCCCTCGTCCCGCGCATCGGCTACGCCCTCGAAAACCTCCTCACCGCACGGGAGTTGTACGGCATCGACCGCACCGAAGTCGTACGGGCGGCCGTGGAAGAAGTCGCCGCGGACGCCCCGCAGGGCACCTGGGGTGACACTCACCGCCTGGACGCGTGGCGCGCACTTCCGCCGAGCGAGTCGGCAGCGTACGACGGCGGACCCGCGCTCTCCGGCGATCACGACTGCGTGCTGTGCACCTCCTCAGTCCCCGGCATCACCGACCGTGCGGCCCGTGGTCCCGCCGCCCGCTACGTATGGGACGTCGACTGCCGTGAGAACAGCCGCTGGGCCGTCCCGTTCGGCGCCTCGGGTGTTCCGGGTTCACCGCACGAGCGTGACCAACTCCCCTTGTGGCTCACGGGAGATCTGGCCCCGGTGATCACCGACTTCGCTCAGCTGACCAAGGAGAACGATGACGACTGAGGCGTACGGGCATGGCCGCCGGCCCGTTCATGAGCAGACCGTGGACGGACTGGGCTCGGTGCGCGTGCTGCGGGTGGAGCCGAAGGCCGACCTCGACGTGATCCATGGCTGGGTGACCGCGGAACGGGCGCGGTTCTGGGGGATGGGCGGGTTCAGCAAGGAGCAGGTGCTTCAGACGTACGAGCTGCTGGACTCGCTCGATACGCATCATGCGTTTCTGGCGGTTCTGGACGGTGTGCCGGCGGCGCTCTTCCAGACGTACGAGCCGACGGCCGACCGGGTCAGTGAGTGCTACGAGGTCGAGCCGGGGGACATCGGCGTTCACCTGCTGATAGCTCCCGCTCGTGATGGTGGTGGTGATCGGGCGGGGTACTCCTCCGGCCTCATCAGCGCTTTCGTCGCGTATGTGCTGCGCGGGCTTGGGCGGAGGCGGGTGGTGGTCGAGCCCGATGCTCGCAATGTGAAGGCGATCGAGCGGCTTATTCGGCAGGGATTCGAGGTCGGGCCCGAGGTTGTGCTGCCTGAGGTTGATCTGCCGGAGGTGTACTTGCCGGAGAAGCGGGCTCAGCTTGCTTTTCTCCTATTGGGGGAGGGCTTCTGAGCGTTGGAGGCTGCGGGGCCTGCGCCCCTTAGGGCATGGTCGGGGGATGGCCAGTGACATCACTCCCGAAGATCTTGTCGCTCACTTTCAGCTGGAGCCGATCCCCAAGGAGGGCGGGCGGTTCCGGCAGACCTGGGCCGGGCCCGAGCGGGGGGACGGGCGGCCCGAGGGGACCGCGATCGTTGTGCTGTTGACCTCGGAGCCGGGGGATTTCTCGGCGCTGCACCGGCTTCCCACCGACGAGGTGTGGCACTTCTATCTCGGTGATCCGCTGGAGATGCTGCTGCTCGACCCCGACGGTACGTCCCGCACCGTCGTGCTCGGTCCCGATGTGCTCGGCGGGCAGTACGTCCAGTTCACCGTGCCCGCGGGGACCTGGATGGGCGCGCGGGTGGTGGCGGGCGGCGCCTGGTCGTTCTTCGGGTGCACGATGGCGCCCGGGTTCACCTACGGCGGGTACGAGCACGGGGACGCGGCCGAGCTGGCCGCGCGGTACCCGGCGGAGGCGGTGCGGATCGCCGCGCTGAGCCGGCCGTGAGCGGGCTGCTCGACGGTCAGGTGGCGCTGGTGACCGGGGCCTCGGGCGGCATCGGGCGGGGCATCGCGCTGCGGTTCGCCGAGGCGGGGGCGGCGGTGGCCGTTCACTACCGCAGGGACGCGGAAGGGGCCCGCGAGGTGGTCGGGCTCATCGAGGACTCGGGCGGCAGCGCGGTCGCCCTGCACGCCGAGCTGACCGTCGAGACCGAGTGCCGGCGTCTGGTGCGCGAGGCGGCGGACTGGGGCGGCGGCACCCTGACGGCACTGGTCGACAACGCGGGCGTACAGCCGGTCCAGGAACTGCCCGGCATGTCCGTGGCCGACTGGCGGGCGGTGGTCGACGCGAACCTGTCGAGCGTGTTCGCGTGCACGCAGGCCGCGGTGGAGGTGATGCGGGAGGGTGACAAGGGGGAGCGGAGCGGCGGGAGCATCACCCACATCGCCTCCATCGAGGCCACGCACCCCGCCCCGCTGCACGCCCACTACTCCGCGTCCAAGGCGGCCGTCGTGATGCACGCACGGTCGGCGGCCCTGGAGTACGGTCCGTACGGGATCCGCGTCAACACCGTCTCACCAGGCTTGATCGACCGCGAAGGCCTCGCGGAGGCCTGGCCGGACGGCGTACGGCGCTGGCAACAGGCCGTCCCCACCGGCCGGTTGGGCCGCCCGGAGGACGTCGGCGACGCCTGTGTGTTCCTCGCCTCCCCGATGGCCTCGTGGATCACGGGACACGACCTGGTCGTGGACGGCGGGGTGTCGGCGCGACCGACGTGGTGAGGGCGGGCGGGGGCGCGCGGGCACGGTGTTGAGCGAGCTGCTGCGTACATCCGTATCCCCAGCCGGGGCCGGATACGCAGGCCAGGGGAAAGGGAGAGGAAGAGGCAACGTGGGCGGAATACCGCGGATGGCGGCGCCGCGCCGGGCGGTGGCCCTCGTCCTGATGCTGGGCACGCTGTTCCTGCTGGGCGGTGCCACCACCGCGTCCGCGCACTCCTCCGTGCGCGACACCGACCCCCGCGAGGGCACCGTCCTCAAGACCGCCCCGAAGCAGGTCACCATGACCTTCACCGAGTCGGTCGGTATCTCCGACGACTCGATCCGGGTCCTCAGCCCCGACAACCGGCGCATGAACGCGGGTCCCGCCGAGCACGTCGGCCGCTCCGACACCGTGCGCGTACGACTCCAGGACGATCTGCCGGACGGTACGTTCACCGTGGCCTGGCGGGTGGTCTCGGCGGACAGCCACCCCATCTCGGGCGCGTTCACGTTCTCCATCGGCGCACCCTCCGAGACCACCGCGAACGCCTCCGCCGAGCCCGCCGTGAACCCCGCCTCCGGTCTGCTCTACGACATGGCCCGGTACGCCGCGTACACCGCCGTGGCGCTGCTCATCGGCGCGGCCACCTTCGTCCTCGCCTGCCGCCCGCCCGCCGTCGCCCCCCTCCGGAAACTCTTCCGCATCGCCTGGTGGACCCTGCTCCTGTCCACGGTCGCGCTGCTGTTCCTGCGCGGCCCGTACGCCCGCGGCACCGGCCCCGCCACCCTCTTCGACCTCTCCCTCCTCCAGGACACGCTGAGCGGCAGGCCGGGGTGGGCGCTGCTGGCGAGGCTGGTGCTGGTGGGGGTGGCGGGGGTCTTCCTCGTACGACTACTGGGTGCACGTGAGCCACGGGTGGACGAGCGGCCGAAGCCCGCACTCCTCGTCTCGGGCGGGCTGCTCGCCGTGGCGCTGACGGTCACCTGGGCCGCCGCCGAGCACGCGTCCGCGGGGATCCAGGTTCCCGTGGCGATCGTCTCCTCCGTACTGCATCTGCTGGCGATGGCGGTCTGGATGGGCGGCCTCGCGGCGCTGCTCACCACGCTTCGCCGTGCCGAGACCCCGCCGTCGGCGGCGTCGGTGGCCCGTTTCTCGCGGCTCGCGTTCGCTTCGGTGGTGGTCCTGGTAGTCACGGGTGTCTACCAGTCCTGGCGGGGGCTCGGCTCCTGGGAGGCGCTCACCGGTACGTCGTACGGGCGGCTCCTGGTCGCCAAGGTGTGCGCGGTGGTGCTGCTGTTGGGGGCGGCGGCGTATTCGCGTCGCTGGACGGCGGGGCTGCTCGCGGCGGAAGAGCCGGTGCGGGTGCGGGAGTTGGAGGCTGTGGGGGCGCGTACGGGGGGTGGGGGCGCGGGTGCCTCGGCAGGGGCGGCGTCCGATCCTGATGCCCCGAATGGCGATGGGCCGGGGGATTCCGATGGATCTGACGGGCCTGCCGACCCCAGCGAGACCCCGCCCCCTCACCAGGCCCTGCGCCGTTCCGTGCTGGCCGAAGTCGTCGTGGGTGTCGTGGTGTTGTTGCTCACGACGGTTCTCACCGGCACTCAGCCGGGCCGGGCCGCCACCGAGACCCCGGCCGCGCCGACGGCGCCGGCCGGTCAGCCCCCGACCTCGATGACCCTGATCCCCTTCGACGTCGGCACCCCGAACGGCAAGGGCAAGGTCCAGATCGTCCTGGAGCCCGGCCGCGTCAACGAGAACACGGTCCAGGCGCTCGTCATAGGCCCTGACGGAGGCGTCGCCACGGTCCCCGAACTCCGCCTCACCTTCACCCTGGCCGCCGAGAAGATCGGCCCCATCGACGCCGAACTCACCGACCAGGGCGGCTACTGGGGCACCAACTCCCTCAACCTCCCTCTCCCCGGCACCTGGACCATGAACGTCACGGTCCGCACCTCGGACATCGACCAGGTGACGGTGTCGAGGAAGGTACAGATCTCGCCCTGAGCGGTTCGCGCCGCCGACGCTCTGGGTTCGCGCCCCCGCGCCCCTTTAGGGGCGCGGGGCTGTATCAATATGCGGCTCCGCCGCGATGGGGGTCCCCCCGCTCGAGCGAAGCCGAGAGTGGGGGAGCGACCAGCCACGACGCACCCGCAGCCTCCCGCTGAGCGCCCGGCTAACCTTGACAAGGGAAAGCTCAAGTTTTATCACAGCTATTGAGGCATGTAAGGCCCATTTACAGGGTAAAGAGGAGGGAGAGATGGCCCGCTCGGTCGGTATCGACCTCGGCACGACGAACTCGGTGGTCTCGGTCCTCGAGGGCGGCGAGCCCACCGTCATCACGAACACGGAGGGCGCCAGGACGACACCGTCGGTCGTGGCGTTCGCCAAGAACAACGAGGTGCTGGTCGGCGAGATCGCCAAGCGCCAGGCGGTGACGAACGTCGAGCGCACCGCGCGGTCCGTCAAGCGGCACATGGGGGACCATGCGTGGCGTTTCCCCGACAAGGGGAGCATCGGCGGGAAGCGCTACACCGCGCAGGAGGTCTCCGCGCGTGTCCTGCAGAAGCTCAAGCGCGACGCCGAGGCGTACCTGGGCGAGGACGTGACGGACGCGGTGATCACCGTGCCCGCGTACTTCGACGACTCCCAACGTCAGGCGACCAAGGAAGCCGGTGAGATCGCCGGTCTCAACGTCCTGCGGATCATCAACGAGCCGACGGCCGCGGCCCTCGCGTACGGACTGGACAAGGAGAACGACCAGACGGTTCTGGTCTTCGACCTCGGTGGCGGCACGTTCGACGTGTCGCTGCTCGAGATGGGCGAGGGCGTCATCGAGGTGAAGGCCACCAATGGTGACACGCATCTCGGTGGTGACGACTGGGACCAGCGGATCGTCGACCACCTGGTCAAGCAGTTCAAGAACGCGTACGGCGTGGACCTGTCCAAGGACAAGATGGCCGTGCAGCGGCTGCGCGAGGCGGCGGAGAAGGCGAAGATCGAGCTGTCCAGCTCGTCGGAGACCAACATCAACCTGCCGTACATCACGGCCTCGGCGGAGGGTCCGCTGCACCTGGACGAGAAGCTGACGCGCGCCCAGTTCGAGCAGCTGACAAGTGATCTGCTCGACCGCTGCAAGGGGCCCTTCCACCAGGCGGTCAAGGACGCCGGGATCAAGCTGTCCGACGTCAACCACGTGATTCTGGTGGGCGGTTCGACCCGGATGCCCGCGGTGACCGAGCTGGTCAAGCGGCTGACCGGCAAGGAACCGCACAAGGGCGTCAACCCGGACGAGGTGGTGGCCGTCGGCGCCTCCCTCCAGGCGGGTGTGCTCAAGGGCGAGGTCAAGGACGTACTGCTGCTGGATGTCACACCGCTGTCCCTCGGTATCGAGACCAAGGGCGGCATCATGACCAAGCTCATCGAGCGCAACACGACGATCCCGACGCGTCGTTCGGAGATCTTCACGACCGCGGAGGACAACCAGCCGTCCGTGACCGTGCAGGTCTTCCAGGGCGAGCGGGAGATCGCGGCGTACAACAAGAAGCTCGGCATGTTCGAGCTGACGGGCATCGCGCCCGCCCCGCGCGGTGTCCCGCAGATCGAGGTCGCCTTCGACATCGACGCCAACGGAATCATGCACGTCTCCGCGAAGGACCTCGGTACGGGCAAGGAGCAGAAGATGACCGTCACCGGCGGCTCCGCGCTGCCGAAGGACGACATCGACCGCATGGTCCGCGAGGCCGAGCAGCACGCGGAGGAGGACCGCAGGCGCCGCGAGGCCGCCGAGACCCGTAACCAGGCGGAGCAGCTCGTCTACCAGACGGAGCGGCTCATCAAGGACAACGAGGAGAAGATCCCGGCCGATGCGCGGAGCGAGACCGAGGCCGCGCTCGCGGACCTGAAGGAGAAGCTCAAGGGCGAGGACACCGCGGGCATCCGGCAGTCGATGGAGAAGGCGGCGACGGCCGCCCAGAAGATCGGTACCGCGATGTACGAGCAGTCGCGCGCTGCCGGTGAGCAGGCCGGAGCGAGCGGAGACGACGAGGTGGTGGACGCCGAGATCGTCGACGACGACAGCTCCCGGACGGGCGACAGCTCACGGGCAGGCTGACGATGACCCGGACCCGGCCGCAGCACGAGGAGCTGGAGCGCCTGCTGGAGGAGCGGACCGCCGACCTCCAGGGGGTGAAGGCCGAGTACGACAACTATCGCAAGCGGGTACGCAGGGACCGGTTGGCCGTACGGCAGATCGCGGCGGCCAACGTCCTGCGTGCCCTCCTGCCCGTACTGGACGCCGTCGACCGCACGCGCAGGTACGAGCCCCTGACGCCCGGCCTGAAGGACATCGCCGAGACGCTGGAGACCCAACTCGGTTCGCTGGGCCTCGAGTCCTTCGGGGAGGAGGGCGAACCCTTCGATCCCACGCGGCACGAAGCGGCCCGGCACCACATCTCCCCGGACGCGACCGGCCTGACCTGCACGGAGATCCTCCGGCCCGGCTACCGCGTCGGCGACCGGCTGCTGCGGCCCGCCTTTGTGGAGGTGACGGGGCCTGTCGCGAGGGCGGGGAATCCTGAACGGTGACCTGGGGTGTGGGGCTTCGCCGGTGCCTGGCCCGGTGAAGCCGCTGTCGGGGCCGCTCCTGGCTGATTCGTAGGGTGCTCGTCCCGGCGCTGTCGGATCGCCTTGGCGACAGGTTCGGGGTCGGGTACGGAGACGGCGAGGCGGGCGTAGGGCGCGGAGGGCCGGAGGTCTACGAGGACGACGGGACTGTTCGCGCGTACCGCGACGTAGTCCCGGCCCTGCGCGTGCTGCCACTCGCCCAGGCAGTAGCGGCCGGGGCTCCACCGGCCGTGGCGCCGCCTGCCATGCAGCGCCCGCCACCAGTCCTGTTCGATCCGTACGTCCTTGACGGCTGTCAGCGGTACCCGGACCTCTTGGCGCAGGGCGAGGAGCCTCTCCCGTCCGGTCGGGCGGACCACGACGTCCTCTCCGGCGACAACCAGCCGAGCCATCGAAGTCACCTCCTCCGACAGCTTGCGTCTGCCTCCGAGTCCATTGTCGAACTCTTTCGTGCTGCCCCAGCCCTACATGGTTCGGTATGCCCGGAGAAAGGTCCGCACTCCCTCGACGACGAGTGGCCGGACGCGGGTGTCCTCCGCGGCATTCGCGGAACCGAGCCTGTCCAGCGCGACGCCGAAGGTCAGCGCGAGGAACTGGTCGGCCGCGAGTCGGGGGTCGGGGACGTCGAGCAGCCCGGCCGCGGCGAAGGCGGCGAACCGCTCGGCAATTGCCTCGTCGGGGGTGTCGGCCAGGGGGTTTTCACCCCGGTGCGGCAGGTGGCCGGATTCCGCCCGGACCAGTCGTTGCAGCGTTGCGTACTCCGCCGAGCCGAGCATGTCGGTCGCGATGCGCATCGAGAACGTGACCAGGGCGTCCTCGAGGTCGGCGGCCTCGGTGAGGTCGGTGAGGGTGTCGTCGAGGGTGCGCCGGATCGTGGTGATCAGTGACTGGCCGACGGCGTCGACGACTGCTTGCAGCAGCGTCTGCTTGTCGCCGAAGTAGTCGTAGACCGTCCGCTTGGACACCTCGGCCCGGGCGGCGATCGCGTCGACGCTGGTCCGGTCGAAGCCGTCGGCGAGGAACAGTTCCCGGGCCGCCGAGAGGATGGCGGCCCGCTTACGCGTGGACCCCTCGCGCAGTGTCTTCGTGGTCGGCATGGGCATATCTTAGCCGTCCTACACTGCACGGTGTAGTGTAGTGTCTGGCTCATGGCGCGTGCCGCACTCGTACACAGGCTCCGCCCGGCGGAGCCGTGCATGCGCCACCTCGGGTACCGCTTCCCCGGGTTCACCCCGGGGGACGACCTCGGACCTGTCCACAAAGCACCACGCACACTGCGCCCCGCGTGAATGGCCGCCGTGTCCGCGCCGGGCCCGGCAAGGCGGCAGCGCTATGCGTACGGCAGACCCCTTACTCGCCCGGCAACGACGGAAAGGACGTCCATGACCGCAACTCTGGCTCCCCCGGTCCGCATCGGGAAGGCCGCTGTCTGGGCCCTCGGCCTGCTGGCAGTCTCCACCGGTGCCTTGGAGTCGGTGGTGGCGCCGACGCTCCCGCTCCTGCAACGCGAGCTGGATATGAGTCGAGCCGAAGGGGGGTTACTCAGCATCGTGCTCGCCATCACCGGCGCGCTCGTCACACCGCTCGCAGGCAAGCTCGGCGACCGCTACGGCGGAAAACGAGTCCTGATCAGGCTGATGGCGGTGGTCTCTGCCGGTGGCCTGGTGTCAGCGCTGGCGCCGAACCTGCCCGTGCTGCTGCTCGGCCAGGTGCTGCAGGGGGCGATGATAGGCGCACTGCCCCTGTCGTTCATCGTGGTGCGCAAACACCTCCCCGCGGGAGAGTCGAAGGTGGCCATCGGGCTGGTCAGCGGGATGTTCGTGGGGGGCTCGATGGTGGGACTGCTGTCGGCCGGGCCCGTGGCGGAAGCGCTCTCCCGACACTGGATGTTCGCGGTGCCGACGTTCGCGGTCATTGGGTTCACCCTGCTGGTGAACAGGCTGATGCCGTCTGATCCGCCGGGCCGGTCGGACGATGCCGGGATCGACTGGCCGGGCATGCTTCTCTTGAGCGGGATACTGGTCACGCTCATGCTCGTGTTCGCGATGGCGCCCGAGGCCGGCTCGCAGCCTCTCGTGCTCGGCGCCCTCATCGTGGTTCTGGCCGCCTTCGTGACCGGATGGGTAGCCGTTGAACGTCGTGCGGCCGCGCCGATGATCGATCTGCGCATGCTGGCACGGCCTGTGATATGGAAGTCGTGTGTGCTGACGTTCGTGATATGCCTCGGCACCGCGATGGGGGTCTTTCTCGTTCCGCAGCTGCTCGACGTGTCCGGCGACGGGTACGGTTTCGGGGCCAGCGCCACCGAGATCGGCTTCATCCTTCTGCCCGGCGCCGTGGTCGCGACGCTGGCCGGGCCGGCCGGTGGGCTCGGGGAGCAGCGTTTCGGCTCGCGTGCCGTGGTTGCTGCCGCGGTCGTCATCATGGCCACCGCTCTGCTCGCCCTGTCAGCCGCACACACCGAGGTCTGGCACATCGTCGTCGGCAAGGCGCTGATCGCGCTTGCCAACGGCCTGTGCGTTACGGCCATGGTGACCAGCATCGCTTCTTCCGTCGCTGAAAGTGACACCGGCATCGCCACCAGCCTGATCCTGGTGACTCGCGTGTTGGGCTCCGCCGTGGGCGGGATGCTCGGTGGCGTGCTCCTCACCTCGGGGACCCCTTCTGGGTCGGATGTCCCGGCCGATTCGGCCTTCGTCACGGGCTTCCTCATCGCCGGCGTCGTCGCGGTGCTGGCCCTGCCTGTCGTCCGTACCATGAGCAAAGGAGTCAAGGAATGACCCGCACTGATCAGTTGACGGATATCCGTAGCACGCCGGGGCGCAAGGTACTGATATCCGGGGCCAGCATCGCGGGTCCCGCCCTCGCGTTCTGGCTGAACCGCTACGGCTACGCGGTCACGGTGGTGGAGAAGGCGGGCACGCTTCGTAGCGGTGGTTACCCCATCGACGTGCGCGGCACCGCACTCGAGGTCGTCCGGAGGATGGGAATCCTGCCGCGACTGCAGGACGCGCACATCGACCTGCGCCGGCTGACCTTCCTCGACGGGGACGGCAGCGAGGTGGCCTCGGTCAACCCGCACACCGTCACCGGCGGTGTCGCGGGACGGGACCTGGAGGTGCGGCGCGGGGATCTGACCGGCGCTCTCTACGCGGCGGTCCGTGACGACGTGGAGTTCTTGTTCAACGACTCCATCGACACCCTCGACCAGTCCGGCCACGGGGTCGACGTCACCTTCCGCGGGGGCAGCAGGCGTACGTTCGACATGGTGGTCGGTGCGGACGGTCTGCACTCACGTACCCGCGAGTTCCTGTTCGGCCCCGAAGAGCAGTTCCACCGGTACCTCGGCTACTGCTTCGCCGTGTTCACCATGCGCAACACCTTCGGGCTCTCCCACGAGACCATGATGTGGAACACCCCGGGCAGAGCCGCGGCACTCTACGCCGTGGGGGACGACGACGAAGTGCACGCCTTCCTGAACTTCGCCCACCCGGAACCGCCGTTCGACGCGTTCCGGAACCCGGAAGCCCAACGGGACCTGGTCGCCGCGGTCTTCGCCGACGCGGGATGGGAGGTCCCGGGCATGCTTGCCGCCATGCGCGACGCGGACGACCTGTTCTTCGACGGGGTCAGCCAGATCCGTATGCCCCGCTGGTCCAGCGGCAGGGTCGCGCTGGTGGGCGACGCCGCGTACGCGCCCTCGTTCCTGACCGGACAGGGCTCCAGCCTCGCGCTCGTCGGTGCGTACATGCTCGCCGGTTCCCTGGCCGACCGGGACCACGCCGCGGGCTTCGCCGCCTACGAGCACAACACCCGTGAGTTTGTGACCGTGAACCAGGAACAGGTCGGCGAGGGCGACGCCACACTCTTCCCCACCACCGCCCGGGCCCTGGAGCAGCGCAACGACATGCTGCTCAAACTCAGCACCATGCCCCCCTCCACGGAGGGGCGACCGGCCCACTCGGCTCTCACCCTGCCTGAATTCATGCCCATGACGTAACTCCAGGCACGCGCACCGATGACGGGCGCCACCAGCGGCCCGCGCTTCAACTCCCGCTCCAGCCGCGCCCGTTCCTGCTTCTCCTGCTCTCCGGGCGTCAGCTCGCCCCCTTGCGCGTATCGCATGATCCCCTCGTACCGCAGGGATCAAGGAACGTCACTGGGTCGCGGACATCACGAGTTCAACCTGAGTAGGTGAGCGCCTTGCAGCCCACTGGCCCATGACAGGCAGGTCCACCCCTCGTGGGCTTACTGCTCGTTCGAGAACTCCTCCACCACCGTTGCCCCCAGCTCCCGCACGATCAGCTCGTGCCCCGACAACGCCGACTCGTCGAGGTCGGGATCGTCGTCCTCCGGTACGTCGTCCTCCGGAGAGACGGGCGGTGGCTCCGGAGCCGAGGGGCGCGATGCCGGCGGAGGTGTCGGTGTGGGGGCCGGGGCAGGGCCGGCCGGAGCCTGGTGGGCGCTGGGCCCGGGCGCCGGGGTGGCGGGTTGCTGTGGCGCGGAGGGCCTGGACGCGGGCGGAGGGGCGGTGCTTCCGGAGCCGTAGCCACCGCCGCCGATGCCGGGCCCAGCCGATGGTGGGGGCGCAGCCGAACCGCCTGACGTATCGACGATCGCCTCGATCTTCCACTGCACGCGGAACTCGTCGGCCAGCGCCTGGCGCAGTACATCCTCACTGCCGCTGCTCAAGAAGTTGTCGCGCGCCCCCGCGTTGACGAAGCCGAGCTGGAGCGTCGTACCGTCGAAACCCGTGATCTGCGCGTTCTGACTGAGCAGGATCCACGTGAATCGGCGCCGGTTCTTCACCGCGTCAAGGATGTTCGGCCACAGCATGCGGGGGTCGGGCCCACCGCTCGCGGGAACGGCCGGAGTGGAAGGAGGGGGCGGGCCGGCAGCCGCCGGAGCAGTGGGAGGCGAGGACGCGGCCGGAGTCCGCCCCCCGCCCGCGGGCGCCGCCGTAGGCCACCCACCGGGGCGGCGACCGCTGCCCGCAGCCGTCGCGGTGGGCCAGGCGCCGGGCGCTTCCCCGGCGGCAGGAGCGGGCGAAGATGCGGGCGGCGATGTGGCCGGGGGAGCGCCCGTCGGCGCCTGGGAGGGCGGCGGCTGCTGCTCAGAGGACGGTGTGACGGGCGCAGCCGGAGGCTGGACGGCGGCTGCCTGAGCCTGCCCGGCGAAGCCTGTCTCCTGCGCCCCCCCAGCCGCCCCACCAGCACCGGAGCCCGAAGCTCCGGCCCCCCGCACCGCCGCCCGAGCCGCCTCTGCCCCGCTCCCCTGCGGAGCAGAAGGCACCGCCGCCGAGCCGCCCTGCGCACCCCCGTGAACCGCACCCCCATGCACCTCGGGCCCAGGCACGTACCCCATGGCAGGCCCGGCCCCCGCCCCCGCGAAGTTGACCCCCCGCTCCAACCGGTCGAGCCGAGCCATGACGGACCGCTCATCGCCGTACGCAGCGGGCAGCAGCACCCGAGCGCAGATCAACTCGAGCTGAAGCCGGGGCGCGGTGGCCCCCCTCATCTCCGTAAGCCCGTCATTGACGATGTCGGCGGCCCGGCTCAGCTCGGCCGCGCCGAAGACCCCGGCCTGGGCCTGCATCCGCTCCACGACATCGGCGGGCGCATCGATGAGCCCCTTCTCGGCGGCATCCGGCACCGCAGCCAGAATCACCAGGTCCCTGAGCCGCTCCAGCAGATCGGCGACGAACCGCCGCGGATCGTTACCCCCCTCGATCACCCGGTCCACGACCTCGAAGGCAGCGGCCCCGTCCCCCGCCGCGAAGGCCTCGACGACGGAGTCGAGCAACGACCCGTCCGTATAGCCCAGCAGCGAGGTCGCCATGGCATACGTCACACCGTCCGCACCGACCGCGGCCAGCAGCTGATCCATGACGGACATGGAGTCACGTACGGACCCGGCACCGGCCCGTACGACAAGCGGGAGCACCCCGTCCTCGACGGGAATGCCCTCACGCCCGCAGACCTCGCCCAGATACTCCCTCAGGGTCCCCGGCGGCACGAGCCGGAACGGGTAGTGGTGCGTCCGCGACCGGATGGTCCCGATGACCTTCTCGGGCTCGGTCGTGGCGAAGATGAACTTGAGGTGCTCCGGCGGCTCCTCGACCACCTTCAGCAGGGCGTTGAAGCCCGCCGAGGTGACCATGTGCGCCTCGTCGATGATGTAGATCTTGTACCGACTGCTGGCCGGCCCGAAGAAGGCCTTCTCCCGCAGGTCACGGGCATCGTCCACACCGCCGTGCGAGGCGGCGTCGATCTCGATGACGTCAATGGACCCCGGCCCGTTCCTCGCCAGGTCCCGGCAGGACTGGCACTCCCCGCAGGGCGTGGGCGTCGGCCCCTGCTCGCAGTTCAGACAGCGGGCCAGGATGCGCGCACTGGTCGTCTTTCCGCACCCGCGCGGCCCGCTGAACAGGTACGCGTGATTGACCCGGTTGTTCCGCAGCGCCTGCTGCAGCGGGTCAGTGACATGCTCCTGCCCGATGACCTCGGCGAACGACTCCGGGCGATAACGGCGGTACAGCGCGAGAGACGACACGCATACGAGGTTATAGGCGCCCACTGACAACCCGGACCGCCCGCGGGACAACCCCTGTGGCCAGGCCCGTACGGACCCCATGGATCCCCCTCGGAACGCAAGCGCCCCCCACGCACCCGCCAGAGCCAACCTACCCTTGCTGCCTTCCGGCCCTGGGGGAGTTCAGTCAGATAGCGCCGCGTGAGGGGCTCCGCACAGGATACAGGATCTGACCGGCACGAACGAGTTCGCGACCACTCCCCGACGTCCTGTAATGTTTCCGGCGGAGGATTCGCCTAGAGGCCTAGGGCGCACGCTTGGAAAGCGTGTTGGGGGCAACCCCTCACGAGTTCGAATCTCGTATCCTCCGCCAGTGCCTCACCGGGCACGATGTCGAAGGGCCCCACCGTTCGCGGTGGGGCCCTTCGTCGTGCGTGGTCTCAGTTTTGGTCTCAGTTGCTGTGATTGGACCGGGGTGGACTTCGGCGAACAGTGATCTGGTTCACCGTGACGTTCACTCGTTCTCGGCGGGTTCGGCGGATTCCGCGGTCCAGGCGATGCGCGGTGGCACGACACTTGCGCACAGGGGCCCGCCACGCATGTCAGTCAGTCCGAGGCGGCCTACCAGCAGACCGGTGAGTGCAGCGGCGTCGAGTACGTCGGCGGGCACGGCGTCGAGCATCAGCTTGGCGCGGCGGAACATCGTAAAAGTGCCGGAGTCATCGACGGTTCCCCACGACAGGTAGACGAACCGAGCTCCTGGGCGTCCCTGAACGTAAGGTCCTTTCACGTCGGTGCCGCCAGGTGAGGCCGCCGTGGTGCACGCCAGGGTCCAGGTCGCCGAGGCAGCGTCGCCAGGCTTGGGGTCAAGGAGTTCAGCCGGACGGTCGCGGCGTTGCACGGCGACGTGGATGTTGCGGTACGCCGGAACGTCGTCGCGTGCGAATGCTCCGGGTGGGCAGGTGAGCCCGGGAAGGTCGACAGCGTCGATGCGGATGCGCATGTCGGCCATCATCCGCGCGGGGCGCTGCTTGGCCCAGCTCTCCGTGTGGTGCGGCGGTGGGGACATCTCCGACGGCAAGCCTGTACCTGGGTAAGTGCCTGGCACTCAACTGCACGATGACTCTCCTCGGTGCGGGAGGCGTCCCGACTTTGTCGTGCCTCCTGGGGGGCCGGTGTCCGTGTGAACGGTCAGTCGGCGAGGAAGGCGCTCACCTGGCCGGCGAAGTCCTCGGCGTGTTGGAAGAGGAAGGCGTGCCCGGCGTCGCTGTAGGCGACGAGGGTGGCGTCGGGGACGTACTGGACGGCGGTGTAGGACGCCAGGGCGGGGATCATCGCGTCCTTGATGCCGGTGGCGTACAGAACGGGCTGCCGGATGGTTGCCAGGTCCGCTCGCACCTGCTCGAAGGGGATCGACGCGTCCTTGCCGATCGCGGCGATCTGGCCCATGGCCGCGGCCTCGGACACGTCGGGGCGTCCGGTGGCCAGCCGGGTGGCCACCCTGGCGAGGTGTTCGTACCCGGCGGCGCGGCCAGTGTCCGTCTCGGGGAAGAACAGGAACACCAGGTCGTCCCCGGTGTTCTCGGGCTTGGTCATGGTGGCCCGCACCTTCGGGTCCGGGTCGGGCGCGCCGGGCACCTGCCCGCCCGGGTTGGCGGCCGCCACGACCAGCTTGCGCACCAGGTCGGGCCGAAGGCGGGCGATGTGCTGGGCGACGGTGCCGCCCAGCGTCCAGCCGAGCAGGTCCACCTGGGGCAGACGGAGAGCCTCGATGAACTCGACGGTGCCGTCGGCTAGCCCCTCGACGGAGTCGCGCGGGGTGCCGGTGGTGTAGCCGGTGCCGACGTTGTCGAACACGATCACGTCATGGCTGGCGGCGAGGTGGTCCAGGAACTCCGGGTCCCACCAGTCGAGGGTGCCCCGGACCCGGTTCAGCAGGACCAGCGGGACACCGCCCCGCGGGCCGATGCGCCGGTAGGTGAACGTCGCGGAGGGTCCTTCCACGGTGAGGTCCTCGGCCGCGTCTGCAATGTATGTGCTCATGGCGGGGTTCGCTTTCCTGTCGATGTGTCGTGGAGGTCTTCTGGGAGTCGTCAGGCGGGCAGGTGGTTGAGCTTGCGCAGCTGCTGGTCGAACATGCGGGAGGGGACCATGCGGCGCATGGTGCGGACGCGTCCGGTCATGGCGCCGGCGGTGTAGCGCAGCTTGGGCTTGGCGTCGGTGGCCGCCGCGACGATCTCCTTGGCGACGACGGCGGGGTCGTCGCCGCCCTTGACCGCGCCGGCCATGTACTCCTCGAAGGCGAGCCGCCGCTTGGCGTAGACGTCCAGGGGCTGGTCGGGCCGCACGCTGGCCGCCTCGATCGCGGTGTTGGTCCAGGCGGGTTCGACGAGCAAGGACCGTACGCCGTACTCGCGTACCTCGTGGTCGACGGACTCCGAGTAGCCCTCGACGGCGTGCTTGGAGGCGGCGTAGACCGCCATGTAGGGCTGCGGGATGAACCCGACGATGGACGAGATGTTGATGATCCGTCCGCTGCGCTGGGCGCGCATGTGCGGCAGGACGGCGTTCGTCATGCGGATGACGCCGAAGACGTTGATGTCGAAGAGGCCCTGCGCCTGCGCGGCGGAGCTTTCCTCGGCGGCGCCCGCCGAGCCGATACCCGCGTTGTTGACCAGGACGTCGATCCGCCCGAACCGGTCGATCACCTCGCCGACCGCAGCGGTCACCGAATCGTCGCTGGTCACGTCCAGGTCGAGGAAGCTCACGCCCTTCACAGGGGTGACGTGCACGGTGTTGCGGCTGGTGCCGACCACGTCGTAGCCCGCCGCGGCCAGCGCGAGCGCGGCTGCCTTTCCGATGCCGGAGGACGCACCCGTGATGAGGGCTACCGGTCGTGTCGTCGTTGCCATTTCGGACTCCTGACTCAGGGGATCGCGTGTGTCTTGCCGTGGAAGGGATCGCTTCCGGCGTCCCTCAATCGGTTTCACCAATGTATCAGGTTTTCATGTAGTAGCAACAACAGAGCATCAATTAATTGGTTATCCGTAGCGTCAACGTATCCTCTACGGAGGGTCACCGGATGGGCTGACGCTGCCGGGCAGGGGTCGTTCCAAGGTGCCGCCGGCTCCATGAAGCAGACCCGCGGACGGCGGGCTGAGCTGCAACGACGTGTTGGGCCGGGCGGCCACGCAGGCCGTCGCCGTGACGGCCAGGACGACGCACCGACCCTTTCGCGGCCAGCACGCGCCGCCGGCCGCGGGGGCGCCTCAGTCGCCCATTGGGCCCATGGCTTCGATGGCGGCGCAGATGTGAGCGAATGCTCTGGGGTGCGCAGTCGTGACGCGGAGGGCTGCGAGGGCGCCGGGGGGACTCTCTGCGTGGCTCTGCCCCGCCGGACGGGACTCCGGCGGGGCAGGTGTGTTGATCGGCCGTCACCGTGTGCGGTGTCGGTGACCGTCTCGCGGTGATGGATTGATGGCTTGTCAGTGGTCGAGGAAGGTGTTCACCTCGGCGCCGAACTTGGCGGCGTACTGGAAGAGGAACCCGTGGCCGGCGTTCGGGTAGATGCTGAGCTGGGCGTTGGGGAGGTACTTGGCCAACAGGTGGGAGTTCTTGGGGGGCATCAGGATGTCGCTGTCCCCGTCTGCGACCAGCGTGGGCTGGAAGAGGGCGTTGAGCCGCACCAGCTTGGACTTGTCCGGGATGCCCCACTCCGACATCGCGGTGAGCTGCGCGTCGCGGGTCTGGAGGCTCGCGGGCGCGTCGTGGTCAGTGGTGCGCTGGCCGAGGCGCTGCAGGAACTCAGTTCCGGCGGCCTGGCTGGATGCGGTGTTCTTGAAGAACAGGAAGAGGAGGTCGGCAGGGCCGGGGTTGTCCGCCAACACGCTCCCCAGCACCTTGGGGTCGGACGCCCTCTGGTCGACCCCGCCCTGCGGGCCGGTGCCGGCCAGGACGACGCGACGGACCTGCCAGGGGCGCCGCAGGGCGACCTCCTGAGCCACCTGGCCGCCGAGGGAGAAGCCGAACACGTCGTAGCGGGGCAGCTTGAGGGCGTCGATGAAGTCGATGGCGTCCAGGCTCATCTGCTGGATGGTGCTGGGTGTGGTGCCGGTTGAGCCGCCGACGCCGACGTTGTCCACGAGGATGACCTCGCGCTTGGCGGCGATGGTGTCGATGAGCTTGGGGTCCCAGTTGTCGAGGGTGCCGCGGTAGTGCTGGAGGAAGATCAGGGGCACGCTGCCGGCGCTGGGGTTGCCGAAGCGCCGGTACTGGTAGGTGACGCCGTTGGCGGCCTTGACGCGCAGGTTGGGGGCGGTGGCGGCGCTCTGGGGGCTCTGCGTCTGTACGACCGCGTGACGGGTGACGCTGGAGCTGTCGCTCACTGCGCTCGCCACACTCGGCGCGGCGCCGGCGACGGCGGCGACGACCGACATGGTGGCCAGCGCCACTGCGGTGCGTCGGGAGACACGGGTGCGTAGCTTCGTTGTGGGCATGCCAATTCCTTGAGTCGGGCTCGGATGTCTCCTCCGGCAGGGGAGACGGGATACCGGTCGTGAGCGACGGTCGTGCAGATGCCCGCTCCGTCGGTGCGGCGCGATCCCTTAACAGTGTCACTAAGGTATCAACTATCGCCAGAGTTGCAACCTCGGAGAATCAATTAATGAGATACCCGTAGCGTTCCCGTATCCTCTACAAGGGACCGAGTAGCGAACCAGACAGGAGACAGACATGGGCCGAGCACTGCGGGCAGATGCCGAGCGCAGTGTGCGCGCGATTCTGGAGGCGGCCGAGCAGGTCTTCGCCCAGGACGCCGGCGCCTCCATGGAACAGGTCGCCGAGGCGGCGGGACTGACCAGGATCACCGTTCACCGCCGCTTCGCGAACCGGCAGGCCCTCCTGGAGGCGCTCGCCGTCTCCGCCAAGCAGCAGCTCATCGACGCCATTGAGGAAGCCCGGCCGGGCGCCGCTCCCGCACTCGTGGCGCTGCACCGAGTGACGGCGAACGTCCTACGGGTCAAGAACACCTGGCGCTTCACCCTCAGCCACGCCAACGCTCACACCCCCGCCGCAGCCGCCCTCTGGGGCGAGATCAACACCCACACCGTCGATCTCATGAACCGGGCGCAGCGCGAGGGGCTACTCGCCCCGGACGCAGACCTGGAGTGGACGCGGCAGGTGTACTACGCCCTCCTCAGCGAAGCCATCAACAGGCCCGGCGCGGAGCAGGACCCTGCCGCGCAGGACCCTGCCGCGCAGGACCCGGACGCACTGGCCACGCTCGTCATCGACACCCTCCTGCACGGCGCGGGGCCACGCGGCTAAGTCGCAACGTCGCGACGGGACGCGAAATCCCCCATCGCTGCCCACGCCGCCCGCAGCGCGTCAGCAGCGCTCATGCCGGCCCCCGTCCGCGCGGACGGCATCGGCAGTGACGTAGGCGGCGAGCGCGAAGAACGACAGCGCGATGATCCTCAGCGTTGTCTTCTCGCGCGCCTCGCGCACGGCGTGCTCACGGGCGGAGAACTGCCAGGCCACCGCAGCGGCGGCGGAGACCTCGATGACCGAGTCCAGGCCGAAGCCGATCAGGGCGGTGGAGGAGGCAAGGGTGCCGGCGGTGATGGCGACGGCCGCCTCGATGACGTTGTAGGTGATGGTCGCCGCGACCAGCAGACGTATCCGGCGGGCGAGCACGTCTCGGCGGACCGGGGAGGGGCTGAGGGAGATCGTGGTCATCAGCAGCATCCCTTCTCGTCGGCGTCGGCACAGGTGCGGTCGGTCTCGACAGCCACCACAGCGACACGCAGGTCGTCCAGCGCGTGGCCGAGGCGCTCGTCGGCCAGTTCGTAGCGGGTGCGGCGGCCCTCGGGCACGGTGACGACCAGGCCGCAGTCGCGCAGGCATGCGAGGTGGTTGGAGAGTCGGGTGCGCGAGATGCCGAGCGTGTCGGCGAGATCAGCTGGGTAGGCCGGGGCCTCGCGCAACGCGAGCAGGATGCGGCAGCGGATCGGGTCGGCGAGCGCGCGGCCGAACCGGGCCAGCACGTCGATGTCGGAGGCAACAGTCAGCACAGCACGACAGTACATAGATTCCTGAATTCAGGAAATCATGGATCGTCAATCTTGGTGAACCTGCCCCGTAACAGACGGGTGGGCTGCACCGGCCCCGGTGCAGCCCACCCGCTTCGGCGTCGACTACCGCTCGTCGCCGTCGCCGTACTTACCCGGATCCTTCGCGCGATCCACAGCCTGTGCACAAGCCGCCGCGAAGGCCGCCGTCACGGCTCCTTCGTCCGTGCCGCTCGCCCGAACGTCGATCGTTCCTCCCACTCGGCGAAGGGTGCTCCAGCGCACCACCTGGTCGGTGTAGAGGTCCGTTTCGAACTCCCAGGCGTCGACCGACCAGGGATCAGGACGAGTAGCCGACTCACGCGCCCCGCCGGGCAGGAAGGCGGCGTGGGCATGGTGGACAACGCGCCGGTCGGGAAGGCGGTCACGGACGGCGCTCCGGCCACCCGGCGGCCCTTCCCGGTCCCAATTCCGCCGGTCCCACTCCTCAACCTCCGCCAGCTGCCCGGGCCGTTCGGAGCGCCAGCGTTCCACGACGAAGTCGGCGGGCTCACGATCGCGGAAGGGGACGAGATACTCGCCGATGCGAGCGACGTACACCAGCACGCCGTCGGAAGCCTCGGCCGCACTGGCGGCCTCCCCGCCTCCGTCAGCGGCCATAGGCCACAGCAGTCCGCTGACCTTGGCGGCTGTGTCCCTCAGAACGCGACCGGTCAGGTGCTGGTAACGGCGGCGCATCCGGGCAGAGTTGCCGGGCTCCCAGCCCATGATCCGGTCCACCACGGCGTCGGGGACGCCGAGGATGAGCAGCACGGTCGCGGCCGTGTGGCGAGCATCGTGGAGGCGGCCGTCGCGGACGCCGGCAGCCTTCAGCAGGTCCTTCCACCGGTGGTAATCGGTGTTGGGATTGAGCGGCTCACCCGTCGGCGAGGTGAACACGTACCCCTTCTCCACCCACAAATCGCGGGCGAGGACGCGCTCGCGGGCCTGCTCCTCCTTGTGCTGCAGGAGCAGCTTCAGCAGCTCCTCGGGAACACCGATCGGGCGCTTACCCGCCTTGGACTTCGTTCCCTTGGTCTCCTTACGGGTGTTGACCTTCTGCGGGCAGTAACCGGGCTTACGGCCACAGCGGTTGCCGCAACCGTGCTTGTAGCGGGGCCTCAGGCGGCTCTTCCGTACATGGATCACACCGGCATCGAAGTGGACGTCCTCCCACGCCAGGCCGAGCACCTCGCCCTGGCGCAGGCCGAGCGCGAGGGCGATGACCCACCGGGCTGTGTTGCGGTGCTTGTCCGCTTCCAGCAGGAGGCGCTGGACCTCCTCGATCGTGTACGGCTCGACCTCCTCTTCCTCCAGCTTCGGCGCCTTGGCGATCGAGGTGGGGTTGAGGGTGATGTGCCGCCGCCGTACGGCCTCGTTGAGGGAGGTGTTCAGGGTGCGGTGGGCCTGGTGCGCGGTGCCGGCGGCGCTGCCGGCCTCCTGCATCGTCTTGTAGAGCCGCTCGATGTGCTCGGGTTCGAGCTTCTCCAGGCGATGGGCTCCCAGGCCGGGGATGAGGTGGCGGTAGACGGCGACTCGGTAGCCGTCGATCGTGTACTCGCCGACGCTCGGCGCGGCGATGTTCTCCACCCAGTGCGTGAGCCAGGTCTGCACCGTCCAGTGCTGGCCGGCCTTGCGGACGCTTCCGGTGTCGCGCAGGCGTTCCAGCTCGCGTACGACCTTGGTGATCTCGGCGCGCGTCTTGCGGCTGGCGTGGCGGCGGTCCGGGCTGCCGTCGTCCTTGACGCCGACGGTGACGCGGCCGTGCCAACGGCCGTCCTTGCCGAGGTAGATGGTGGAGGCGCCGTTGGGCTGGCGGGACGTGCGGGGCTTCTTCGGCTGTGCCATGTGCGCCCCGCTCAGGCCGCGGCGCCGAAGTCCGAGGGCCTGTAGCGGCGGGCCAGGAATTCGCCGAGCGCCTCGGCGGGTATGCGGCGCAGGCTGCCGATCTTTACGGAACGCATCTCCCCGGACGAGACGTACTCGTACATCTTCGTCCGGCCGATGCCGAGGCGGCGGGCGGCCTCCTCGACGGTGAGCCCGACGAGGGTGGGGTCGCCGGGTACGTCGTCCCGCTCGGGCATCAGGGCGCGCAGGGCACCCTCGGGGATGCCGAGCAGCTGGGCGATCTGGGTCACGGGCAGGGGGATCTCGGGCAAGAGGGCTCCTCACCCGGTCACGTACGGAGCGCCAACTCCGGTCGGACCGGTCGTGGTGGTGTGGGTGGTGGTTGGGCGGTTGCGCAGACGCGCGAAGTGCCGCAGTCAGGGCCTGGGTGTTCGCAGCACCGAGGGCCTGGCGGCAGACGTGGGTTACTCGTCGACGGCAGTGTCGACAGCAGCCGACGGCTGGTAGGCGTCCCCGAGCCAGCGGGTCAGCCGGGAGCGGGCTCCCTTGTGGCGGTGGAAGTCGCCGTTGGAGGCCGCGTCAAGTTCGACGGCCAGCATGTTGCGGACCATGGTGTCCTGGTCCGGGTTGGCCTTGGTGTACTCCCGGAGCTGGTCCTGGATGGCGTCCATGGACTTGCCCAGGGCACGCCATTCCTTCCACCGCTCGACGTACTCGCCGACCAGCCGGCGGATGATCGGGTTGGCCATCTGCCCTGGTGGACTGGACAGTTCGTCGAGGGTCATGTCGAAGACCTTGCAGAAGCCGAGCGCCTCGTCGGTGTTGATGCGGCGACGCGGCTTGCCGCTCTCGATACGCCAGATCGCGGACTGGCCGATCGCGTGGCCGGCCTCGGCCATCTTCTCGGCCAGGGTGACCGAGCTCCAGCCTCGCGCTTCACGCTCCAGCTTCACGCGCTCGGCGATGTTGTCCTCGACCGGAGGCCGCGCATTCGCGGCACGCGAGTCGTCATCTCCCTTGCCGCCGGCCATGTTCACCTCCTTGTCGTGCGGGCTGGCCGTACAGCTACGGCCCATGGTGAACCAGTTAACATCATTTGGAAGACGAATGCAACTAGATGTTTCCCGAATGCCTAGGGTAGACTTATGGCGTCCGGCGGTGAACGCGGCTGGACAAGCAGAAACCCCCGGTGCTGCAAACACCGGGGGCGAAGCGGAAACCCTCACAACCGCCCAACCATGACGATCTGGACCGGTGGCCGGAGTTGGCGCTCCGTATGGCCTGCCGGGAGAGGAGTCCTATGGCCCAGAATACGGGCCTGCCACACCATTTTCCATCCCGCCAGCCCTCGGACGGGGACGCCGAAGCGGGCCTCCGCGGTCCGGGCGAACCCCTGTATGCCCTGGCTGCCGAGCAGGCCGTGCTCGGCGCGTGCATGCACCGCAGCGAGGCCGTGGACGTGGTCCGGAGCGTCCTGGACGCCACCGACTTCTACCGGCCCGCGCACGAGACCGTGTGGCGCACACTCCTCGCGCTACGGGGCGACGACCTGCCCACCGACCCCATCGTCCTGGCCGAACGCCTTGATGCGACCGGGGACCTGACCCGGGTCGGCGGTGCGGTCTACCTGCACCAACTCGCCGGCGCTTCGCCCTCGGCCGGGGCCGCGGAGCACCACGCGCACATCGTCCGCCGCCAAGCCGACCGGCGCCGCCTGCACGCCATGAGCCTCCGGCTGCAGCAGCAGACCGAGGAGCCAGGGGCCGATCCGGACGCGATCCGCAGCACCTTCGAGACGGACCTGCGCGCCGAGCGCGAGCGGGCCCTGGCATCGGGCAGCGGACGACTGTCCCGCTACCTCGTCGACGGCTGGGACTTCGTCACCAAGACCGGCGCGGACGCCGAGCCCCTGTGGGGCACGCGCGACCAGACCGCATGGGCGTCCGGCGAGTGCCTGATGATCGTCGGCGCACCCGGCGTGGGCAAGACGACCCTCGCCCACCAGGTCGTCCTCGCCCGCCTCGGCCTGCAGGCGAAGGTCCTCGACCTGCCAGTGGCCGAGAGCGAGCGCGTGCTGTACCTGGCGATGGACCGGCCGAAGCAGATCGCCCGCGCCATGGCCCGCCGTGTCGGCGTCAGCGACGAGCGGCGGCTGCGCGAACGGCTCGTCGTCTGGCAGGGCCCGCTGCCCGCCACCCTCGACAAGGAGCCCGACCTGCTCGCCGACCTGGCCGCAGCACACGGCGCCGACACGATCGTGATCGACAGCCTCAAGGACGCCGTCAGCACGCTCGTCGACGACGCGCTCGCGGTCGCCTACCACAACGCCCGTATGCGCGCCCTGCGCAACGGCGTCGAGATCATGGAGCTGCACCACCAGCGCAAGGCAACAGCCGACGCCCCGCGCGGCCAGCGCCCCGCGCTCGACCGCGTCTACGGCTCCACCTGGCTCACCTCCGGTGCCGGCAGCGTCCTGTTCATCGAGGGCAAGCCGGCGGACCCCGCCGTCACGATCCACCACCTCAAGACCGTGACCGGCGAGATCGGCCCGCTCAACGTGGTCCACGACCACCAGCACGGCACCACCACGGTCGAGCCGACGCTGGATCCCGTGGTCCTCCTGCGCAACGCCCCGAACGGGCTGACGACCCGCGACCTGGCGATGCGTCTGTCCGGCGATGCCAACCCTGAGCGAGCCGACGTCGAGAAGGCGCGTCGCCACCTGGACCGCCTCGTCACCACCGGCCTCGCCATCAAGGCCGACGGAGCGGCAGGCGGAGCCGGAGGCGGGCAGCAGACCCGCTACTACGCCTCCGCCCGGCACATCGGCGTCGTCGGCTGAGGCAGCGCCAGCAACGCCCGGAAGCGATCACGCGACCGTACACGCACCCCTTGCGCGCACACGCCCCGGAAAACCGCTCACAGCGTCCACGCTCACCACAAAACCCCAGGTCAAGCGATCACGCGAGCGTCCACGCCGTACACGCGCTGGAGCGATCACGCGCGGGCCCCCCTTTAGAAGGGGGCCCGCGTGTACGCCCCCTCCGTGAACGCCCCTCACTCCCTCCCCACAAGCCCCGCCGCACCACCCCTGGAGTGCCTGTCTTGCCCTCCCCTGCCCCGATAGCCCCGGCTGCCATACGTAGCAGCCTCAGCATCCGCGTCGGCATCGTCCTGCTCGCGGCCGTCGCCTTCGCCCTCTCGTACGACGCCCTGCGTCAGATGGCCGTCGCCAGCCACGTGCGTGGGCTGCTCACCTACCTCTTCCCGCTCGTGATCGACGGCTTCATCGCCATCGGCATCGTCGCCCTGCTCCTCCTGCGCACCGCCCCGGTGCGCTCCCGCCTGTACGTGTGGGCACTCGTCGGCGTGGCCACCGGCACGAGCATCTCGGCCAACGTCGTACACGCCGTCGGCCTCAACGAGGGGACCCGCCTCCACCTCAACAACGCCACCGCCGGCGCCCTGTCCGCCATCGCCCCGCTCGCACTCGCCGGCGCCGTCCACCTCTACCTCGTCATCAACCGCCACCTCGCGGCCGACAGCACGGTGAGCGCGATGGCGGAAGCCCCGTCTTTCCCGCCTGCCGCCGCAGCGGCCATGCCGAAGTCGAGCCGATCGGTCCGCCAAGAACCGGCGAACGCCACCACCGCTCCCTCCGCCAAGGCGAGCAACGGACCGGAGCCCAAGGCGAGCGCCGCCACCGCCGTGCCTCCAACGGCCAAGCCGGCGCCCAAGACAGGCGGACGCAAGACCACCGTCCCCGATGACGTGCTGCGGGCAACGGCCCGCGCCTTGCGCGCCGAAACCGGCAAGGTATCCCGCACCGACCTGGAGAAAGCGGTCAGGGCCAAGCACTACACGATCCGCAAAGATCTCGCCCAGGAGACCGCCGACGCCGTCATGGCGGAACCCACCTCCGCCACGACCGCCGACCCCGCCACATAAACGCGGCGACTTCAACGCCAAGCGTTGGCGCATCGCGTGTGGTGTTCCGCCATCGCCTGGCGGCGCCAACTGCGCGGTGCCGCCAACCCGCCCTGGCGCGGCGGGCCAGCAACTGCAATGCGCCAACCGCCAAGTCACCTGCGCCGAAACGCCCTCTCGGCCTTCGCGGAGCGGCTCCCAGCCCAGGCCATCCCTGGCGCAACCGCCGCAAGCAGGAACACACACCACAGAGCCCTCATGGAGACCCACCTCGTGCACGACCAGCACCACGAACCCCGCATCCACGACGAGTTGTTGACCACCACTCCTGTAACGCCGGGAGCAAGTTGTACCGGGAGCAATGCTCCCGGAGTTCCCGCCCCGGAGGTGGCGGGAACAGCCCGGCGCCAGGGGGCACCGGACCGTCAGGCAGCGACCGAGGGCGGATCGCAGCCGGGAGGAAACCGGCGGGCCGAGTCCCTTGCGAAGAGACGTCAGCGCGCGCGTCAACCGAAGTCACGCAAGCGCGTGCACCAGCCCAGCTGCCGTATGAACGACCACGAGTTCAAGCGTTTCACCGACGCCGCCGCCCACTGCGAGATGTCCAACGCCGCCTTCCTCGCCTACGCCGTCGACAAGGCCGCCCGCGACCTGAACCGCACCGCCGCCGAGATCTCCACCGAACGGCACGTCATCGACGAGCTGTTCGCCGCCCGCCGCCACCTGGGCCGCATCCACGGCCTGTTCAACCAGGTCGCCAAGGCCCTCAACTCCGGTGTGGACGCACCCCACCTGGACGCTGGGGTCAAGGCCGTCCAGAGCGCTGCCCGCCGTATGGAGGACGCCGCCGATGCCCTGCTCGCCCACCGCGACGGCGGTGCCCTTGCATGATCCCCAGCATCCATAAGCGCGGCAGCGAGACCATCGGACTCATCAAATACCTCTACGGCCCCGGCACCGACGAGGTGCACACCGACCCGCACCTGGTCGCCGCCTTCGACCCACTCACCCCCGACCCCGGCCGCGACCCGAAAGCCACCTACGAGCAGCTTGAACGCCTGCTCGACCAGCCCGTCAACGCCCTGCCCGCCAGCAAGCGCCCCGAGAAGCACGTGTGGCACCTGTCCGTACGAGCTGCCCCCGAAGACCCGATCCTGTCCGACGAGGACTGGGCGGCCATCGCCCGCCGCATGGTCGCCGCCACCGGCATCGCCCCCGCCGGCGACGAACAAGCCTGCCGCTGGGCAGCCGTCCGCCACGCCGACGACCACATCCACATCATCGCCACCCTCGTCCGGGACGACGGCCGCCGACCCCGTCGGCACAACGAGGCCCGCCGCGCCCAGGCCGAATGCCGCCGCATCGAAGTCGACTACGGGCTGCGTCGCGTCCCGCCCGGGGACGGCACCGCCGCCAAACGCCCCACCAGCGCCGAACTCCACAAGGCGGAACGCGAGGGCAGGGAGCGGGCCGCCCGAGAGGAGTTGCGCGAGACCGTACGGCGGGCAGTGGCGGGAGCGACGAGCGAGGAGGAGTTCTTCGGCCGGCTGGCCGCCGCCGGTCTGCTGATCCGCAAGCGCGTCGCGCCCTCCGGCGACCTGCTCGGCTACAAGGTCGCTCTTCCGGACAACCGCAACGGCGAGAAGGAGCCTGTGTTCTACGCGGGCTACACGCTCTCCCCCGACCTGTCCCTGCCCCGCATCCGCAAACGCTTCGCCGACGACAGCGACGCCTCCAGCCGAAGCGACAGGGCGCCGTCCGACCGGGCCTCCGATCCCGCGCCGACCGGTCCGGCCACTGCTCGGCGTCGGGCAGCCACGGTGGTATGGCAGGCGGTGTTGGTCGTCGACGAAGGTGAGGACGGCCAGGTGGCCGCGCACATCGCGGCGGCTGGCGAGGTCCTGGACGCGCTCGCCAAGACCTCCGCCGCCCACACCCGCCATCAACTGCGCGAGGCAGCCTTCGTGTTCGAGCGAGCCACCCGCTCCCACATCAAAGCCGAGCGCGGGCACGACCGCACCCTGCGCCAAGCAGCCCGCGATCTCGTCTACAGCGGGCCGGCGCTCGGCCGCGGGGAGGACGGGGCGACCACGGCGATGGTGATCGACATGGCGTTCTTCCTCGTGACCGCCGCCGCTCACTGGCATGCGAAGAAGGGGCACGCTCAGCAGGCAGCCGCTGCCCGGGAGGCCGCCGAGCACCTGCGCACCGCCTACCAAGCCGCCGCCGACGTCCCGCTGGGCGTGCTGTACCAGCGAGGCCGGCGCCTGTCCCAGCCCCTGCGCCAGAAGCAGGCCGCCTATCTTCGGGCGGCTGTGCCTGAGCTGGCCGAGCAGATCCTGGCCGAGCCGGGCTGGCACGCCTTGGCGGCCACCCTCGCCGATACCGAGAGCGCCGGCCACGACCCGGCCGCACTGCTGGAGGAGGCTGCCGGACGACGGGAGTTGGGCACCGCCGATTCCATCAGTGACGTTCTGGTGTGGCGGCTGCGCCGTCTGGCCGACCTGCCCGCCGACGCCACCACGATGCCCGACCGCATCCCCGCTGCGGCCAAGGGCAGCGGGCACTCTGTCTCGCCCGCCCCGAGCCGAGGTGGCCGGCCCCACAAGGCGCGGTGATGCAGCGCATACGCCGGTGCCCCTCTGCCAAGGACGGCAGAGGGGCACCGGTGAGTAGGGAGGTCAGTGGGCGCTCTGGGCCTTGGCGAGCGCCTTCTCCAGGTTGGCGTCCACGAGTCCCGGTGAGCCGGAGACGATCACCAGGACGTTGCCCGTGCGGACCGCCGTCTGCTTGACGACGCTGCGCTGCCCGCCGACCGAATAGGTGAGCGACTGGCTCCACTGCTCGTCGCCCAGGTCGGGCGCGGTCATCCTCTGGGTGGCCATGTCGATGACGGTGCGGCCCGACACCACCTGGTAGGTGGGGCAGGAGACCATCGCGTCGAAGATCTGCCCGATGCCCTTCGACAGCTTTGCCACGGTGTCGCTGTACAACTCCTCGCTCATCTCGGAGCCGCTGCCGCCGACGTAGGTGAAGGACACCTTCGCCTGACGGGAGAAGTCGAGGCCGGAACCGGTCGCCGCGTCGGCGCCGAGTTTCTCCAGCGCAGGGCAGCCGATCACGGTCACGTCGTCGTGCGCTGCAGGGCGCTGCGGCGTGCGGGTGTAGCCCTCGTCCAAGTCGCCCTCGTTCAGGCGCCGCTGAGCCAGTGCGGCCGAGGACAGCGGCGCTGACGACGGGGAGTTCCCGGACGGTGCGGTCGCGGAGGACGCCGGGTCGCTGGTGGTGGAACAGCCTGCCAGGGTCAAGGCGGCGAGGATGCTCAGGTTGAGGACAGTCGTGGTACGAAGGCGCATGTGAACCCCTAAGTGGCCTACGGAAAGGACGGGTTGACCAGGCCGGCCCTCCGGGCACCGGCAGCGAGAAGGGCTTAGGGGTTTCGGGGATTCAGTGGCCGAGGTGGCGCAGACCCTCTTCGAGGGTGGCGTGGAAGCGGTCGACCGGCCCGGAGTTGCGGTTGTACCAGGCCGCATCCAGGCCCAGTTCCTTCATCTCGTGGCCGTCCCGGCAACGCAGCCATACCGAGTCGTCGCGCATGCAGAAGACAATCCAGTCCCGGTACACGCCGCACTCGGGGCACGTACGGACCTCGCCGCCGATGACGAGCGGCTGCTCCCAGCGCATCATCAGCCCGGCCACTTCCTGGCGGGACGGCACCCGCAACTCCGGCGGCGGGAGGTCACTCACCGCCGATTCCTCCGCAGCCGGTGTTGGAACCGGTGCGGCCGGCTCGGGGAAGTCGCGCCACGGCTGTGTGGCCTGCAGCTGCAGGAACAGCGCGTAGTCGGCACGCTGGGCTTCGCGGAACGCGCGGTCCTCGCGAGCGCGTCGAAAAAACAAGATCTCTTCCTCTATATCATCGGGCGGGCGCAGGGAATGTGCCTCATACGTCTGACCTGCTGCTGCTCCGGGAAATCAGCGACGAGCAGCACACCTGCGCTTCCGCCAGGGCGCGGATCGTCAGCTACGGCGGACGACTGTGAGCCGCCCCTCGGCGCTCTTGGGCACGATTCGGCGGGGCACCGGGACTCGTGAGGCAAGCGATGACGTGAACGCGGCCACCAGGCCGTTCGGAACGCTGGCGCTGAAGCTGGCACACCACAGGTACGGGGCGCCGAGGACAGGTTCCGCCCACGCCTGCCATCCCAAAAGGTCAGGGCGCGGGTCTGCGTCCTGGATGAGCGATGGCATCAGCTCCAGGGAGACGCAGCCGGAGAGCCCGGGGTCCGTGGCGGTGGTGTGGGGGCGATCAACGTCGCGGAGCCAGCCTTGGACACTGAGCGCGTTGAGCACCATCTCGGCCCCGCCGAAGTCGGTGGCGGGTGCCTCGCGGGCGTCGGTCGCCGCGAGGAGATCGGCGAGCGCCTCGTACGGGACGCCAGTGGTGAAGTACGCGTTCCACTCCGTCATCGCAGAGGTGGCGTGCGGACGGGCGCTCAACTGCCAAGCAACAGGCAATCCGCCCAGCTCGAACGGGTAGGCCGCGAGGATCCACTCGGCGCCACGCAGCTCGTCCGGGCTCACGTACAGCAGGGTGTGGCGCGAGGTGGGCCACATGCTCCAGCCGAGACTGACCAAGGTGTCGCCGATCTGCTCGGCGAGCACGCCGTCGTCACCCGCCAGGTGACGGGGGGTCACCCAGTACACCGGGTCCGGCAAGTCGGTACGGGAAGGATCACTGGGATGGTGCGGGTACAGGGGCGCCTCCGTGGCCTCGGCATGGGTTACTAACCGTCGTTGACCTGGGGTTTCGGAAGGTCGTCCACGTTGACATGCCAATCCGCAGAGCACCAGTAGTTTCGGGATCTTCCCTGTCTGCCTCCGGCGAACTTGTGAATCGCCAAAGTTGTGGGATCTCAAGTTCGGCTGCACAATCTCACCGCCCGCTTCGTATCGACTGCACTCTCCGTGCTTCTCGACGAACTCGCCCACCGCGCACGGCACATCGAACTCGCCGGTGAGCCCCGCCGCAGCACCTCCCACCTTGTCTGGGGTTACGCCTCCCTGCCCGTCTCACTCTCGGCGCGCGCGGATCACGGGTGAGCTAACCTGCGCGCATGCGCGGACAGTTCACCGGCTGGCCGGAGCAGGCCATGGACGTGTTGTGGCAGCTCCAGGGCGAACCGACCCACGCGACCCGCGAGCGCTACCGCGCGGACCGCGAACGCCTGGTCCGGCAGCCGATGATCGCCCTGCTCAACGAGGTCGCGGACACCGACCCCCGGTACGAGGATTTCTCCGTCTGGCACTACCGCACCGACTCCTGGTGGTGGCAGCACCAGGGCGCGGTGATCCGGCTCGGCCGCAAGATCGAGATCGGTCTCCGGTTCTCCCTGGACGGCCTGCGGATCCAGGGCGCCTGGTGGTACCCCGATCCCGGCCAGGTGGACATGTTCCGCAAAGCCGTGGCCTCCGAGGGGAGCGGCCGCGAACTGTCCGCCATCGTCGAGGACATGCGGAAGAAGGACTACGACATCTCCGGGGACGTGATGAAACGCCCCCCGCGCGGCTATCCGACGGACCACTCCCGTGCGAACCTGCTGCGCCACCGTTCGCTGATCGCCGCCCGTCCCCTCGGCTACGAACAGTGGCTGCATACCCCCGAGGCGGTCGACCGGGTCCTCTCGGCCGCCGCCGACCTGGACGCCCTGCTGATGTGGCTGGTCCGCCACGTGAAGCGCGCCGCCTGACATCACGAGGGCGCCGCGCGGCACGGGAGGAACCACACCCGTGCCTCCGGCCCCCGCGCTCTGTCGGTGATGCGCACTTTCAGCGCCGACCGGTCGTCCATCGCCCGATAAGCGTCCGGCACCTCAGCCAAGGGGACGGCACCGTCGAAGAGGGGCCCCGGATCGAGGGCCCCGGAGAGCGCATCCGGCAGGAGTTTGGGAATGCGAGGGCGGACTGGGGCGATGCCCCCGCGCAGCGTGATGTTGCGGTCGAACATCCGGCGGCAGAACGACCTCCGCATTTCCCGCCGTACGGCACCCCCACACAGCCGACCGCACAGCCGTCCCGGATGATAGCGGGCCGTGAGACACCGCAGGTCAGCGATCTTCCTGTCCGGAGCGGCCTCAGCAAACCTGGCGGGGATGCGCCGCGAGCCGAGACAACCGCAGATGAAACAGCGTGAGACACCGCGAGAAGTCGCAGGTCACAGCCTCGGCGTATGCAGCGAAGCGCGAGACCCTACAGCAGTGACCGCACGCATGCGTCCGTGTGTGTCGACCAGAGAGTCCTCACTCGACGGGCGATTTCAGCCGTTCCCCAGCCTGGGACGGCACCTCTCCTCCCGGACTCAAGGAAAGGCGGACAGCAATCGAATCCGGCCATCCCTGGGGGTGCTGCGGCCGGTCCGCTCTTCATCGCTCTGACCCCGGCCGCGTAAGGTCAACTTCCGTACGCCCGGCAAGTTTCGGCAAGTTCCTCGCTCCATGGCCCAGCTGCGGACAAGCTCTGGCACAGAGATCGTTACCGGCATCCGAGGAGGACATCATGGCCCTGCGTAAGCTCGGTAAGGACCCGGAGAGTCCCAGTGGCGGCTCCCCCACCATCTACCTCGACGAGGAGAAGGACAGCTACCTCGTGCAGGGGCTGAAGGTGGAGGACATCGAGCGCCTCGGGCAGATGGACATCCCCGGCCACGAATCGGTGGTGGAGATCCCCCGGCGCATGGTGCAGTTCTTCCTGGAGGTGAAGAAGGGTGACGAGGACCCCGACGTTTGAGGAACTGTTCCGCGACTGCCAGCGGACGGCCCTCCATCTGGAGATGCGCGACGCCTACATGAAGTCGGACCCGGCCTTCATCGACTGGAAAGCCGGCATGACACTCGACCCGGCCGAGCGCTGGGGCGACTGGCACAGCATCGTCACCGAAGCGACCTCACGAAGCGTCGAAGTCCGCCGGGCCCGCGTCGTCTCGACTCCCGTCAGCGAGTACATCCGCTTCGAGTACGACGTGACGGACGGACTCAACATCGCCGCTGGCGAAGACGTGCGCTGGCTCTCCCGGCGAAACGCAACGGGCCTCGCACTTCCGGGAAACGACTTCTGGCTCTTCGACTCCAGCCTCGTTCTCGTCAACCACTTCGACGGCGAAGGCGAGAACATGGAGGTGGAACTCACTGAGGACCCTGAGGTGGCAAAGCTCTGCGAGTCGGCCTTCGAGGCCGTATGGGCGCGGGCAACACCGCACGCAGAGTTCCAGCCGGTCTGACAGCCCGAACAGCAACATCGCAGCGACATGACATCGCCATCTTCGAGCGTTCAGGAAGCCCGCAGGGCTCTTGGTAAACGCCTGAGCGAAATCCGGCTCGAAGCCGGGCTCACCAAGCGGGCGTTGGCCACCAGTCTCGGCTGGCACGAGTCGAAGTGTTCGCGCTTCGAGAGCGGCACCCGCCCGCCCTCGGAGCGCGACCTCCGTGCGTGGGCTGCCGCTTGCGGCGCGCAGAGCGTGGCCGAGGATCTCGTCTCGACAGCCCGTGGCATCGAGGGCATGTACGTCGAGTGGCGCCGGATGGAGCGCACCGGCCTGAAGCAGGCCCAGGAGTCCGTCCTCCCTCTGTGGGAACGCACTCAGCGCTTCCGCATCTACTCGCCGTGGCTGATTCCCGGCCCCGTGCAGACGGGCTCGTACATCACCGCGCTGCTCACCTCCATTCGCGACCGTCGCGGCCTCATCGATGACGTGCCGGCAGCCGTCAGGGTGCGCGTGGAGAAGCAGCAGATCGTGTACGGCAACCACACGTTCGCGATCCTCCTGGAAGAGGGAGCGCTCCGAAAGCGCATAGGCGGCACTGAGGTGATGGCCGGCCAACTCGGCTATCTGCTCAGCGTTATGGCGCTGCCATCGGTGAGCATCGGGATCATCCCCGAGGACGCCGACCGTTCCAGCCTCTGGCCCGTAGAAGGCTTCTTCCTGTACGACGACCACACGGTCCACGTCGAACTCGTCTCGGCCCACCTCGCCGTCACGCAGAAACACGAACTTGCCATGTATGCCCAGACGTTCACGGAACTGGCCGAACTCGCCGTCTACGGACCGGCTGCACGCGAAATCATCACGGCAGCCATCGAATCCCTGGGGTGAACCTCGGGCAAGTTCCGGCACACTCGTAGAGCCCCTCCTGTCGCCCTTCTTAGCGTTACTGGCACGGCCGGAAACGCGTACTGAAGGGGCGAGACGGTGATCACTGTGGCAAGTAGTGGCAAGGCATCGAGAGCAACCGACAGCGCGGGCACCGAAGTTCTCCCAGTCGACGTCGAGACGATTTCGGAAAGCACCGAGACAGCCCTCTCCATGCAGATGGCCACCTCCACCCGCAAGGACATGGACACCTCCCTGCCGGAGATCGTCGGACACCTCAACCTCCTGCTCGGTGAGGATCTGGGGGCGGACGAGGACGAGGAGGTACGGGAGCTGTTCCGCACGGGGTACCGGCTCCTCGACCTGCAGAACCGTCCGACGGCGGAGACCCCGTCGTTCGGCGCCTTCATCTACCTCCGGGATGCCGCCGACGTCACGCGAAGGCTCCTGTGGATCTACACACAGCGTCATGGGCTCGGTGCCCCGTGAGTATCCGGGAGGACCAGATCGTCCGGGAGCTGTCCCACTACATCCACGAGCACCCCGCCGAGACGATGTCGCTCATGCCTGTGTACGACGCTGCACGTGATCACGCGCAGCGCAGAGCCTGCCTCCACAACATGCGCTGTCCCCTGGTGATGACCGGAGCGGTCGTTGTGGACGAGCACCATCGTGTGCTGTCTCTGCGGCACGGAGGTGGCTTCGCTCTCGCCGAGGCCCAGCCTGAGCCCCAGGACGATTCGCTCAGCGGCGCGGCCCTGCGACTCCTGGCCGAAGAGGTCGGCATCCGCGACGTGTGGACGGAGCCCGGTAGCGAGGGCCCCTTCCTCCTCGACGTGTCCAAGGCCAGGCCCGAGTACGGCCCCCGCATCAGGGTCGGCTTCAGGTATCTCTTCCGGGCCCACTCGGGGGCTGTCCTCTCCACGATGATCGAGACCGGCACAGCTGCCTGGGTGCCCGTGGCCGATATCGGCATTACGTCGGTCCGCGACCGCCTGCGCGGTCATCTGGTCGGCGCCGCATGAGCCCCCGCAACCAGCAACTCGCCTACGTGGCAAGTCTCTTAGCGCTCGGCGGTTCGATCCTCCTGGCCATCTGGAGAGGCTGAATGTACGAGCGCCGCACCATCGAACCAGCCTCCGTGCCTCCTCCCCTCGGCACCATCCCCGGTTACAGGCAACCAAGCGATGTTCACATAGGCGATTTCGTGTTCATCGACGGGTTGTACCTGCGGGTCCGCGACATGAGGTCCACCGGCACTGCGGGGCGCCGAGTTCTGATCTTCGACGGGCACTCCCCGTGGGTCATGAAGGAGTCGGCGACCACGTATCGGCCCATCGAACTCCTCTGATCCCGGCCCCCATTCAGCCGTTACGAGAACTGTCACCTCACGCCAGCGAGGAGCTTTGCCATGCGCTTCCGCAAGATTCACGGAGCGGGGAACGACTTCGTCCTGTTATCCGACCCCGCGCCGAATAGCGAGAAGGACTGGCCAAAGGAGGCCGAGCGTCTCTGTGCCAGACGAACCGGCGTAGGCGCGGACGGCCTTGTCATCAGCAGCCTGATCAGCATCAGCCCGGTCGTCCTCGAAGTCGGATGCTTCAACGCCGACGGCTCGATCGCAACAATGTGCGGCAACGCCCTGCGGTGTACCGCCTGGGCCGCCCACCACGACCACGGCTTCCGCGAGATGAGCCTCCGCATGGCAGGGGTGATGCACGAGGCGATCGTGAGCGACGACTCCGTGTGGGTCACGGCCGAAATCGGCGCGGTCCATCCCCGACGCGTGCAGACCGTCATCAACGGCAAGCCGACCTGGTTCGACAGCGCCCACACCGGCACCGAACACGTCGTCGCCGTCGTAGACGACGTGGACGCCATCGACGCGGTACTCGTCGGACGCCTCATCCGCCACCACGCCGACCTTGCCCCGCTGGGGACAAACGTCAACTTCGTACAGGCCGCCGGCAGCCAGACGTTGAAGATCCGCACCTACGAGCGCGGCGTCGAGGCGGAAACCCTGTCGTGCGGGAGCGGAGCCGTCGCGGCCGTCGTCATCGCCACCCTGCGCGGACTCGTATCGCCGCGTGCCGTCACCGTCCACAACCGCGCCGGGGAGCCGCTCACGGTCCGGCCACATCCCGACCGGCCGAAGCGGACCCACTGGGTCGGCGGACCGGTAACGAACACCTTCGAAGGGGTCCTCGCATGACTGTGTTCCTCGACTCCAGCTCTGACCGTGCGGTGCGAGAGGCCGCCCAGAACCTTCGCGACTGGCAGCGCGACCGAGAGGGGTTCGGCGTCGCCCTCGTCTACGGGCCGGTATCAGCAGAGGACCGGCTCTACCACTCGAAGTGCCCCGTGGACCAGCGCTCCGTGACCGCCCTGTCCGAGGCCCTCGACGACATCGGAGCCCGCTGGAAAGTGCTGAACCCATGCGAGCCGGACTTCATCATGGAGTTGGCCGGGCACGACGCGGCCCTCTCGAACCTTCACGGGCCGTACGGAGAGGACGGGAGGCTACAGGGCCTGCTCGACTACCTGCGCGTGCCCTACTGCGGCAGCGGAGTCGCCGCGTCCGCGGTGGCCGCCGACAAGATCCTCTGCAAGCGGGTGATGCTGAGTCTCGGCGTGCCCACGCCAGGATGGTGGGTGTGGTCCGGGGGCACGATGCACTGGAACGGGCGGGCGGTGATGGTCAAACCGCCCTTCGGCGGCTCCAGCGTGGGCATGAGCCTGGTACGCGAACATGCGGACCTTCCCAGTGCGCTGGCAAACGCCGCCGGCGAGGAAGGCGAAGCCGTACTGGTCGAGGACTACCTAACCGGCGTGTCACTGACCGTGGGACTCCTGGAACTACCCGGAGGCGCGGTCGTCGTGCTTCCCCCGCTGGCCACCGAAGCCACCGAAGCGGAGTTCTACGACGCCGACACGAAGCTCGACGTGGATTCCAGGGGTTCCGTAGCCGTACGGGCCGCCGAGCTGCCGCCCGAGGTGCTGGCCAAGGTCACCGAGTACGCCACGACGCTGTGGGACGGGCTCGGGCTGCGTGGATCGGCGCGCGTGGACTTCATCCTCGCCGAGGACGATCAGCCGTACGTGCTGGAGGTCAACAGCACGCCAGGCATGTCCCGTGACAGCAACTTCGTGGTGGGCGCCGCGATGGTCGGGCTCACGCACACGGACGTCGTAGTGGCGATGCTGCATGAGGCGTTGACCCGCCCGCCATACGATGTTCCCCTGCCCACTCCCGCGTTCTCCAGGACCACACCGACTCGGGAGGCTGCCGTCTCACCGTAGGAGCCCGCCCGCTGTGTCGCGCGTCCACGATGTCCCCATGTGCCGTCAGCTCATCGCTCCCGCGGAATGGGATCTGCACGGAGGCTGGGCGCTTGGGGACAGGGTGGAATGGTCCAACCGGGCGTGCGGCCTGGCGTCGCTGAGAATGATCCTGCTTGCCTACGGGCGCGAGGCGCCCACGGTCACGGAACTGCTGAAAATCGCGGTCAAGAACGAGGTTCTGACCCCGCGTGGAGCACTCCACGCGGGGATCGCGAGCCTGGCTACCGACCTCGGGGTCTCCTCGACCGCCGAACCGGTCCCGGTCGAAGACCTGACGAGGCGGCTCGACGACGCCCCGCTCGTCGTCTCCGTGACCGAGCAGTTCCCCGACGACGGCAGGACAGGCGGCCACCTCGTCATCCTTCGTGGCTACGAGGACGGCCCCGACCCGACGATCCAGTTCCGAGACCCGTCGGCCTGGGGCCAGACACACGATCGAGTCCCCCTCAGCCGCGTATCCGCTTCCTATACCGGCCGCGCGATCACCTTCGCGCCCCTCATTCACAACGGAGAGTCTTGATGACCGAGGCAGACGGCGACACGACCGAGGCCGCAGGCGGCCGAAGGATCGCCGTACTCGGAGAGATGCTGGAGTTGGGCGACGAGGCCGTCGAAGCCCACCGCGAGGTAGGGCGCATGGCGGCCGAGAACGGCGTCGATCTCGTCGTCGCGGTCGGCGACGCTCTCGCCAAGCAACTTGCCCTCGCGGCGGGAGCGGCGGGCGTGCCGGACATCGCGATGGTCGGTGACAACGCCACCGCCGCCGCCTACCTGAAGTCCATCATCCGCCCCGGCGACGTCGTTCTGGTGAAGGCGTCCCGCGGCGGTCAGCTGTGGCAAGTCGCGCAGGCACTCACAGGACAGCCTGTTACGGGGTTGTGAGTCTTCCTCAGCCCCAACGAGTGGCTCCACACCCTGCCGTCGACCTGAACGCCCCATCCACCCTTCAAAGCAGCTACGCCGCAGGCAATTCCGCAGAAGGTTCCGGTTCAGCTGACAGGCTGCCAATCGTGAGACCCAGCATAAGAGCCCCTTCGAGCGCCGCGAGGATACTCAAGAGCTGACTCTTCTCCTCAGGCGTCCCGTAATCAGCGTGCTTCATCTTCTGCAACTGATTCCGAATGGAAACCAATGAAACAGCGATCACATCGTGGATAAAGTCGGGACCTTGACCATCATCGTTTTCGCTAGCCTCGCGTGGCGTGATGGGGTCACCGCCATAAACAAAACATAGGGCTTCCGCACGCTTGGTCGGGCGCCTTTGTGATTGCACTTCGTGCGTCAGATCAATCCCGTCCGGAAGATTGACATCCACCCAGGCCAGAACTTCCGCAGGCTTGAAGCTTTCTCGCATGATGCGATCAAGTAACTCGATGAGAGAGTTGGCGGCCTGGGAAACGCCGTCCTCCGAGAACCGAAGAGCGTCTCGTGCGCCTCGAATTTTCCTTACAAGCGGAGAATTCCTGCGCTCCACACGCTTGACCGAAGCTTCCGCCACCATGGAGCGGAAGCTGGCCACGAGGTCGTCTACACCTTCTGGCGCCAGCGTCGCTAGATCAGATTCCTTCGCACTTGTGACTTCCATGGGAAGAGCGGCGATGACTTTCTCCCCGAGGAAGTCATCGAGCGACACCAGCATTTCGACGGCATTCACCGCGAGAATATTGGCCGGCTGGACATCCTTAAGCTGATTTTGTGAAGAAATCTTGACGGCGTCATTCCATGCCACGACGAAAGGAGTGAGTGCGCGCACCCCGCGCCGAACGGCCAGCGCGACCACAGCGCCATCTTGCTTCAGGGAATCAATGAGGCGCTTATACGTTGCCGCCCCCAGAAGGCGCTCAGCGAAGCTGCTGTAGTTCTGGTTCTTAAAACGCTCCGCCCAGCGTTGCAGCTGCTCACCTTCGCATTCATCAACGAAGGCTTGGACCATTTCCTTCAGCCGCTCTTCCGTAACCTCTGAAAAACAGTCTTCAACCCGTTCCTGCCACGGCCGCAGGTCACTGTCGTTGGTCAGCGCCTTGCACAGCGAGACGAAAGCCTCCATCAGGAGCACGGCAGATTCACTGATACGCAGTGTCTCGAGCAGCCCAGGATCCAACGTCCGCGTGCAGGCGGCAAATCTGGACTGGTAGACGGTGACAGGTATGGGTTCTTGCACTGTGCCTCGCCTCACTCTGACAAGTACGCGCGCTCACCAAAGAAAGTACCGATGTACGCAACGATGCGGTACGGAATTTCGTGGACGGAGCTGCCGACGAGAACCGGCAGGGTCTCCTGTGGGTGGACTGTACGACACGCCACTGACATCGCTGAGCGACCGTCAGATATTCGTGCTGTGACTCGACATCGACCGGCTCAACATCTGTTGGCGGAGCGCTCGATGCGTCGGGCAACTGGGACCGACCCCCGGTGAGCCCCGCCAACCCGTGACTATGCCTTGCGCCCCTTCGTAGCGGCACAAGCTGACCTTGCGTTGGTAGCCGCGTTGAGCCGGGCTAGATGCGCGCGTTGAGCTACCTCGCCTCCGAACGACGACCAGCCGAACAGAGATGCCAGCAGTTCGGCTGCAAGAGCTGCCGCTGCCGTCGATGCAGCCATCGCCCTGGACATGGATGCAGGGGGCCTGGCAACGAATCGACCTCGGCTCTGTGCAGCCGTGATCGCACATTGCTCCGACCAGAGCTCGAAGACCTGAGCGAGACGGGCGAAGAAGGCAGCCGCCGCGGCCAAGCAAACATAGAAGGCGACGAGACCTACGCCGATGCGTGCAGCGATACCCGGAGCCGGTTCATGGTCGGTCCAAGGCCAGCCCATGACCGCATAGACGACGGCCAGACCCGCCGAAGCGGCAATCCATGCAGATCCGAACAGAGACTCCAGGCGGTCCTCGTAGTCATCCTCCTCGTCGTCGTCCTGCTCAGGTCGGCGCTTCGTCGGCGCCGGATTGCCGGACGTCTTCTTCCCGTAGGGCGGGAGAAAGACCTGCCAGAGGCCACCGTGTACGTCGCCGCCCACAAACGTGCCGGAGCCGTGGTTGTGCTGTTCCCGGTGCTCAGCGTCCGCCATCTGACGCCCCGCCGTAGTTGGTTGAAGGTCATGCCTCCGTGGACGTCACCACCGATGAACGTTCCAGTACCGGTGTTGTGCTGGTTCCAGACCTTCGAGGCCGACGGAGTGGGCACCGCAAGTTCGTCCACCTCGCTCATGGCGTCGCGGTGCTCGGCGAGGTACTGAGCAATGAGCTGCGCCCAGGCGGTCGCCGCGAGCTCCCGATCCTCTGGAGAGGGCGAGGTGAGCTGCGCAGCAGTGTCATCCACTGCCTGAGTAGCTACTCTCTGTTGGTCCGGGGTGGCCCGACGAAAGAAGTGCGCGACCTTCAGGCGCATCACCTCGGCGCCCGCCGTGGCTATGGCCGCGACGAGCGTGCCGGCCGCACCAGTGGCCACGGCCATCAATTCGGCGTCGTACATGATCGAGATATCTCCCCGTTCGTGGTGACGTGCCCCAGCAGAACCTACCGGGCACCACTGACACTCCGAGGGAACAATCCGCATACGCGGACTCCGGCACCGCCACGCGGTCAGCCGGGCGACACCGGCCCCTGAACAGCACGTCGCACGGGCCAAGACACAGCGTCCGACCAGGCACAACACTGGGCACCCTGGTCTCAGTTCTGGTCTCATTCGCCCCCGTCCAGCGCCGTCCGAAACCCCCACCACCACCCCCTCCACCCCAGGTCAGAACACCCTCGTCCCCCACCGAACCCCCGGGCGAAGACTTGGAAAGCGTGTTGGGGGCAACCCCTCACGAGTTCGAATCTCGTATCCTCCGCCAGTGCCTCACCGGGCACGATGTCGAAGGGC
>NZ_BAAGPS010000035.1:30572-85595 GCF_054783935.1 Streptomyces pseudoechinosporeus | reverse complement strand
TCTCAGCCCTCGTTGTCCTGGTTTTTGTCCACAGGGGGTGTGTCCGGAGGTCCCCAGATGGCATCGGCGATCTTCCGGGCCACGTCCTTGAGCATGGCGTCCGGCACATGGAGGTACCGCGCCCGCATGCTTGCGGAGGTACCCGGCTCCCACCCCATGATCTGATCAATGACGCGGGCCAGGGCACCGGGCAGCATGAGCACGGCGGCGGCCGTGTGCCGGGCGTCGTGAAGCCGAGCGTTCCGAACCCCCGCGTCTTCCAGCAGTCGCTTCCAGTCGTGATAGTCCGTGTTCGGGCTCAGCGGGCCACCCAGCGGCTTGGTGAACACGTAGTCCGACTCCGGCGCCGTTCGACGGAGGAGTGCCCTTCGCCACAGACACCGAGGAGATCGTCGCAGGGTGGGCGAAGCGCCTGCCGTACGGCGACGTCCGCCAGCTCGCCCACGCCATCGATGCTGGTCAGGCCATCACCGTCGAGTACGTCGCCACCTCGGGCAACCGGACCGTGCGTACCCTGAGCCGCCTCATGCTCGACCCGCCCTACCTCGAAGCCTGGTGCCACCTCAGGGACGCTGAACGGGTCTTCACCCTTTCCCGCATCCACAGCGTCATGAGCGTGCCCGAATGAGAGGGAAGATGGTATCGATCGAGATAGTATCTCTATCGATACCATCTTCTGCGGGAAGCTTGCCATGCGTCGTTTCATCGGGCGGGACCGCGAGCTGAACGTGCTCGGCAACGCCTTGCAGGCGGTTCGCGATGCCGTCGGGTCAGCGAAGCCGGGCCAGTGCATCCTCATGCGGGGAAGGCGGCGGGTCGGCAAGTCCAGCCTCGTCGAGGAGTTCCTCCGGCGTACCGAGGTGCCGAACCTCTTCTTCACCGCGGCGGGCGGCACGGCGGAGGACGAACTGACAGAGTTGCTCGACGCCGTCGCCAGGTCCACGCTGCCGGAGCGGGAACTTTTTGCGGAGGAGACCCCGGAGCAGTGGAATGCGGCATTCAGGCTGCTCGCGGAGATCCTGCCCGATGACAGCCCGAGCGTGGTCGTCATAGACGAGGTTCCGTATCTCATGGACCGGATCGACGCCTTCGAGGGCATGCTCCAGCGGGCATGGGACCGGCTGCTCAGCCGCAAGCCGGTACTCCTCCTCCTGGTCGGATCCGACCTGTCGATGATGGAGGCGCTGAACAGCTACCACCGCCCCTTCCATCAGCGCGGCCGGGAAATGGTCGTGGGGCCGCTGAACCCGGCCGACATCGGCGAGATGCTCGACCTGTCGCCGGCGGCCGCCTTCGACGCCGCCCTCATCACAGGCGGTCTCCCGCTGATCTGCGCGGAGTGGCGGGCCGGAGCGGATGTCTGGGAGTTCCTCCGCGACTCGCTGGACAACCCGATCTCGGCGCTGCTGGTCTCCGCCGAGCGCTCACTGGCTGCTGAGTTCCCATCGCAGGCGATGAGCCGGGAAGTGCTGCGGGCCATCGGAAGCGGGGAGCGAACGTTCACCAACATCGCGCGCGCCGCCGGCGGCATCGCCCACACCACTCTCACCCGAGCCACGGCTGTCCTGACCGAAAAACGGGTGGTGGCAGCCGAGTTGCCACTCTCACTGCGGCCGTCGAAGGAACGCCGCTACCGGGTGGCCGACCCTTACCTGCGGTTCTGGCTCGCGTTTCTGGATCCGCACATGGCGGAGATCGAGCGGATGCGGGGAGATCTCACTCTGGCCCGGATCAAGGAGCAGTGGACGAGCTGGCGGGGCCGGGCGATCGAACCGTTGGTCCGGGAATCCCTTGCCCGTCTCCTGCCGGACGGGCTCCTGCCTGCCGCCCCGGCGATCGGTGGGTACTGGACCCGCAGCAACGACGTCGAAATCGACTTGGTGGGCGCCGACCGGCAGCCGGTGGCCAAACAGTTGCTCTTCCTCGGCTCGGTCAAGTGGCTGGAGACTTCCGCGTTCGACAGCCACGATCTGGCCGCGCTGCAGAAGCACCGGGCGGCAATCACCGACGAGCCCGTTCCACTCGTGGCGGTCTCCCGCAACGGGATCAGCTGTTCCGGGCTCCAGGCGGTGTACGGCCCCGAGGAATTGCTCGGCGCTTGGCGGAGTGCGTGAGCAGGGACCGGCCCCGCTGGTTGAAGTTCTGGTTGCATTCACCCCCGTCCAGCGCCGTCCGCCACCTACCCCCAGCCCCACTCTGCCGCAGGTCAGAACGCTCCTGATCGCTCCTGAACTCCCAGACATACATTTACATTTGGAAAGCGTGTTGAGGGCAACCCCGCCTTCACCTGGGAGATGAAGGCGCAGAGCAGCTTGCTCTGCCCGCTGACCTGGACGAAGACCGCGTGGGCCAGGTTCCGTCGGTGGATTCAGGCGGAATCCCTCGACGTCTGGCAGCTCGGGCATGAGCCTTCCCGGTGCGATGTGATGCGTTTCCGGTTCGGGGTTCAGGGTCCAGAAGGGGTTCAGGGTTCAGGGGGAGTGGCCGGGCGGGGTCGGCTCAAGGGTCTGTTCCGCCCAGATGGTCTTGCCCTTGGTGGTCTGGCGGGTGCCCCAGTGCTGGGTCAGCTGGGCGACGAGGAGGAGGCCGCGGCCTCCCTCGTCGTACGTGCGGGCGCGGCGGAGGTGGGGAGCCGTGCTGCCGCCGTCGGAGACCTCGCAGATGAGGGTGTTCTCGTGGATCAGGCGGAGTTGGATAGGGGGCTCGGCGTGGCGGATGGCGTTCGTCACGAGTTCGCTGACGACCAGCTCGGTGACGAAGGCGGCGTCGTCCAGCCCCCAGGCCTCGACCTGTGCCACCGCGTCCTTGCGGGTCTGGGCGACGGCGGAGGGGTCGGCCGGTACGTCCCAGGTGGCGACCTGGGAGGCGTCGAGTGCGCGGGTGCGGGCGAGGAGAAGCGCGACGTCGTCGGCCGGGCGCTGGGGCAGGAGATCGGCGAGCACCGTGTCGCACAGGGCATCCAGGGAGGGCGCCTGCCGGGTGAGCAGTTGGCCGAGCCGGTGGACGCCGTCGTCGATGTCGCGGTCACGGGATTCGACCAGGCCGTCGGTGTAGAGGGCAAGCAGGCTGCCCTCGGCCAGGTCGATCTCGGCCGCCTCGAAGGGCAGGCCGCCCAGGCCCAGCGGAGGGCCCGCCGGGAGGTCGACGAGTTCGGCGGTGCCGTCGGGGCTCACCACGAGCGGTACCGGATGTCCCGCCCGGGCGAGTGAGCAGCGGCGGGAGATCGGGTCGTACACGGCGTACAGGCAGGTCGCGCCGACCTCGCCGCCGGTCTCCGGGTATCGGCCGGCCGGCTGGGCGCTCTCCAGCTCGGTGGAGAGGCGGGCGACCAGGTCGTCGAGGTGGGTGAGCAGTTCGTCGGGGGGCAGGTCGATGTCGGCGAGGGTGCGTACGGCCGTACGCAGGCGGCCCATGGTCGCGGAGGCGTGGAGGCCGTGGCCGACGATGTCGCCGACGACCAGTGCCACCCGCGCCCCGGACAGCGGGATCACGTCGAACCAGTCGCCGCCCACGCCTGCGTGCGCGCCGGCCGGGAGGTAGCGGGAGGCGACCTGCACCGCCGCCTGCTCGGGCAGCCGCTGCGGCAGCAGGCTGCGCTGCAGCATCACCGCCGTACCGCGTTCGCGGGTATAGCGGCGGGCGTTGTCGATGCAGACCGCCGCCCGGGCCACCAGCTCCTCGGCCAGCACCAGGTCGTCCCGCTGGAAGATCTCGGGATGCCGGTGGCGCACGAAGACGGCGACGCCCAGAGTGCTACCGCGTGCCGACAAGGGCACCGTCATCACCGAGTGGATCCCGAGTTCGCGGACCCGGGCGGCCCGGACCGGGTCGCGGGCGGTCACCTTGGCGATCTCGGCGTCGGTCATCTCGCGCAGCGTGGCCCGTCCCGACCGGAGACTCTCGACCGGTGCGGAACCCTCCGGGTACTCGTCCACGTCGCCCAGGGCGACGACCGACTCCGGGACGCCCGGAGTCAGGGACTGGTGGGCGACACGCCGCAGCAGGACAGGGCCGACCGTCGTCACGCCTTCCGGGGGCGGCTCATGCAGATCGTCGAGGGAGGTCAGGAGGTCGACGCTGGCGAAGTCGGCGAGTTCCGGGACCATCACGTCCGTCAGCTCCTGCGCCGTACGCATCACATCGAGGGTGCTGCCGATGCGCCGGCCCGCTTCGGAGATCAGCTGGAGCCGCTTGCGTGCCCAGTGCTGTTCCGTCATGTCGTGGGCAGAGAGACAGACACCGCGCACCTCGCCCGCCTCGTCCCGCAGCGGCGACGTGAAGAGCGACCAGGCGTGCTCGCGCGTCTCACCGGGGGCGCGCAGAAAGTTCTCGTCGTACTGCGGCTCACCGGTCTCCAGTACCCGCGTCATGCTCTGTTCCGCCAGCTCACCGGCCGGGTTGTCCACGATCTCGTTGACGCGCAGTCCGCGCATGTCGTCCTCTGTGAGGGCCACGGACCGTTCCATGTCCTCGTTGGCCCGCCGCAGCCGGAGCCTGGTGTCGTAGAGCGCCAGCGCGCAGCAAGGGGACTGGGCGAAGCTCCAGCTCACGAGGGCTTCGTCATCCGGCAGGGGCTTCTGCCCGGTCAGTGGGGAGACCAGGAACCACTCGCGGGTGCCGGTCTCCGGTGTCCTGTGGTGCGCCAGGACCTTGATCTCGAGGCGTCGGCCGTCGCGGTGCCGGACAGAGACCTTCCCGTGCCATCTCGGCAGGTCCGCGAAAGGTGGCAGGTCCTCCGCGGGGATCGCTTCCGCCAGCAGATCGGCCGCCGGTCGTCCCAGGATCTGTGCCGCCGAGTACCCGAGCAACTGCTCGGCCCCCGCGTTCCACCCGGTCACCGCGCCGCCTTCATCGACGGTGACGCGCGCCGTGAGCGCCTCGCCGACCACATCTCCGAGCGGGCGCGTCGCCCGGTCGGCGGCGATGCGCTGGTCCATGATCGCTCATCTCGCTCTCGCGGAGGTCCACCGGTCTGCGGTCCGCGGTCCGCTCACCTCGGGCCGCCGCTCCCAGGACGTAAGCCATTATCGCCGTATCCTGCGGCTCGGCGCCGGGTGGAACGGTGGATGCCGTGTCAGCAGTGCCCCGGCCGCGGAATCGTCCAGAGGGTCGCCACGAAGAGGTCGCCACGAAGAGCAAGGCCCTTGACGGTCAGGGCCTCGCAGGAACGTTGTCCGCCTCAGTCGGCTTCCGTCTCAGTCGGCCTTCGGCGGCTCCCGGGTCACGTCGCCGGTAGCTGGTACGACAGCACGTACGCGTCCGCCGCCATCACCGTGTCGCAGACCTCCACGGCCCGCCCCTCGGTGTCGTACGCGGTACGGATCAGATGGATCACCGGCACACCGGGCGCCAGCCGGAGCGTCTTGACCTCGGCGGGTGAGGGCATCCGGGCCCGGATCTCCTCCTCGAAGTGATCGAGGCGGTGACCCAGTTCCTCAAGGCGGGCGTAGATGCCGCCCGGCCCGGGGTTCGGCTCGGCGATCGGGGTGTTCCGCGCGATGTCGAGCGGGAGATACGAGGTAGCGAACTCCACCGGACGCCCGTCGAGCAGATACCGGCGCCGACGGGCCAGCACGCGCCGCACGGAGCCGAGCCGGGTGGAGATGTCCTGGTCGGCCTTCTCTTCCTTGACCTCCAGGCTGTCGACCTCCGGGTGACTGCCGGCGGTGTCGGCCTCTACGAGGAACGCGGACTTGCCCTCTTCGCGGTGGCGCCGGGCGAACCGGTCGGAGGCCAGTCGCCGCACGGGCGGGCGCGGCCGTACGAACACGCCTTTCCCGTGCTCGGCATGCACGAGCCCCTCGCCCTGGAGCATGGAGACGGCCCGCCTTTCTCGCGTCGTTCGATGCGTACTCCGCTGCCCAGGCAGACCGCTGGATCGCGGTAGCGCTCCGCACCATCACCTCAGCGCTGGACCCAGCAGCATCCGAAGAGGCCTGGGACTGGCTGTACGACGGCCGCATCAAGACGAGAAGAGCTCTGCTCCGCTCAGAGCCCTGCACAGTGTCAGTCACCAACACCAGCACACACACCACATGGACGGCCCGACTTGTGCTCTTCGTACCCCTCGCACACCGCCACTGCGTCGAACTCCCAGCCGGTGTAGCTGAGTCGCAGCACAGTGATCGAGGCCATCCAGACGCACACCGTCGGCCCCTATGGGTCAGCTACCTTGGGCCCGTGAGTGGCAGGAGCAGGTGGATCAAGGCGGCAGCCTGGTTTGTTGTCTGGTGGGGCCTGACGACAGTGGCGTTCCGCCTCGTCGGGCTACTCATCAACGACCTCGTGAGCTGGCCGATGTGCGCCGGACTGGCCGTCGTCTCGGTCGCGGCCGGGGAGCTGTCGGAGCGGTGGCGCCGACGTCGGCGAAGGACGAAGTCACAGACAGTCTCCTGACACCGTGCGTTCGGCAGGGCGCACCACAGGTGCACCAGATCGAGCGGGGAACAGCGGGGAATCACGGTGAAAGCGGGCCTGCCCGACGAGGCGTCAGCCCAGCCATTCGACCAGCTCAACGACCGAACCAGCCCCAAATGATCGCAGCTTCCCAAGCTGAGAGCGCGAGCCATCAACGGCTACTGGCCTGTCCGGGGCCGGCCTTCTCTTCCGGTCCTTTCCTTGAGGGATCAGCGGCGGGCGTCGTACTCCTCACGCGCTGCGAGCACCTCTTCGATGTACTCCTCAGCCCAGCGGCCCAGTGCCTCCAAGGGCATGTGCAGCGTGCGTCCCAGGGGGGTCAGCTCGTACTCGACCCGGGGCGGCACCTCGGCGTAGACGTGGCGAGTGACGAGGCCGTCGCGTTCAAGGTCCCGCAGGATGTCGGTGAGGACCTTGGCGCTGATGCCGTCGACGGTGGTGCGCAGGTCGCGGAAGCGCATCCTGCCGCTGCTGAGTGCGATGACGACCATGGCGGTCCACTTGTTGGCGATGCGGGCCAGCGACGTACGGGAGGGGCAGGTCGCGGTCATCACGTTGAAATCCGGGTGCTGTGGCATGTGTCACACCGGTCCATTAGTTACGTTGAGGTGACTGGTTACCGATGGTGAGTATAGGGCTCCAGCAGCAAGAACTCGACGAAGGAGAGAGTCACCATGGAGTCCAACACGCTCGCCGTCGCCCGCCGCTACGTCGACGCGGTGTCCGCCAAGGACTTCGCCGCTGTCGCGGGGCTGTTCGCGGACGACATCGTGTGGCACCAGCCCGGCGACAACGCGGTCTCCGGCACCTACAGCGGCGGGGCCGCGGTGGGCGAGATGTTCGCCGCCCAGATGGCCGCCACCGAGGGGACATTCGAACTGCGACTGACCGGCGACGCCATGGTCAACGGCGCGCTGGTCGCGATCCCCATCCACTTCTCGGCCAAGCGCGCCGGCAATGAGATGTCGATGGACGGGGTCGACGTGCTGAGGGTCGAGGGCGACAAGATCGCGGAGGTGTGGCTGTTCTCCGCCGACCAGCAGGCCGAGGACGCCTTCTGGGGCGCCGGCTGAGCACTGGACCGCCCCGACGGAGTCGTTGGAGTTGACGCTCGACGCAGTGGAGTGGCCGGTGTTGTGCGGAGGCTGAAGCCTGATGCGTGACGCACCGCCCAACACCTGCCGTTCCGTTCACGGGCGTTCAGGCGAGACCGCAAGCCAGGCCCGGCCCGCTGGCCAGCCACCCATGAACGCAGGTGAACGCCCCTGCACACAGCCCACCACCCGACCAACAGACTTGGAAAGCGTGTGGGAGGCAAGCCCTCACGAGTTCGAATCTCCTATCCTCCGCAGCCGTTTGAACAGGCGAAACGAAGACCCCGGACCGCTCAGCGGCCGGGGTCTTCGGTGTGCCTGGTCTCGACGACGTCAGCACCAGACGAACGTCGTCAAATGCCGGTTCCCGGCAACAAGAAGGGCGCGGAGAGTGCGCGTATCGCCCGTGTCTTGTTCTGCCGTCAGCACCGAAGAATGCTCGCGTGACTCTGGCGAAGACTGACAGTCCGCTCCCAAGGAACCGTGCGGTGACCCGGGCCGCCGCGGTGATCGGCTCCGTGGGTGTGCTGGTGGCGGCGTGGTTGTTGCTGGTCAGCATGGACGGTGCGCTCGACGACGAGCGGGCTTTCCGGGCCGCGACCGGCTGCACGTCCGGCAACGGCGAGGCGGATCGCCGTGGCGGCGACTGTCTGTGGACTGTCGCGGCGCGCATCGAGCGGACCGAGGAGGAAACGGGACGGAAGACGTCCTCGTACTGGCTGTACGTCACCGAGGCCGACGGGACGTCCAGCCGGACCCGTATCACGGGCAGTGCACAGGAGCACCCGGTCGCGCGGGCGAAAGCGCGCGTGGAGGTCACGTACTGGCGGGGGCAGATCCGGTACGTCGACTTCGATTCCGGGCGGCGGTACACGACCGCGGACCCGCGCGGCGACTACAAACTCTTCTGCGCCTGGGGCCTCGCCGTCGGTTTCCAGGGGCTGCTCTACCTGTGGCTCTGGTACTGGAACGCCCGGCTTTCCGGTGGCCCGCCCAGGACCGCCGGATGGCAGGCCGGTGTCCCGATCACGGGTGGGTTCTGCCTCACCGCGGTCGGGGCGTTCGCGCCGTGGCCCACCGACAGCCCCGCGGCGGCATTCCGGCTCGTCGGGGTGTGCGCCCTGGTGGTCGTGGCCGCCTGTTCGGTGGCCGCGCTGGTTCTGTGGTGGCGCCGACGCGGTGACGACACCATTGCCGTGACACCGGCCGTGCCTGCCGCGGAGCAGGTCTTCCCGGGCCGGATCCTGGGCGAGATCCCGTACGCATCCGGCACATCCCGCAAGGGATATCTGGTGGCCGGCCCCGCCCGTCTGGCGGCGACCCCTGACCGAACAGGCGCCGCCGAGCGCCGGCAGGTGCCGCCCACCCTGACTCCTATCCGCGTCCGCCCGCCCTACTGGACGGATCCGGCGCGCGCCGGAAACGCCCTGCGGTCCCTGGTCCTGGAGTGCGAGGACGACGGCGTACGGGTGCTCATCGTCACCCGCAGAAAGCATATGCCCTGGGTCCTGGGAGCCCTTCAGCCGACACCCCGCGCGAACAGTTCCGGACGTCGGAACACGGATGTCCCCTGACCTGGAACAGCCCTCGAACGGGCAGGAGTTCGACGCATCGCACTACGATCACCGGCCATGGACTGGCTGGAGCGCACCGCGAAGCTAAGGCAGTGGAGCAGAAGCGGGGCACGCGCTCCGCACAAGCCGTTGCTGTTCCTGTACGCCCTCGGCCGGTTCCAGCAGTCCGGCGACGGCGAGCTGCAGTACAGCGCGGTGGAGAATGACCTGCGGCAACTGCTGGCCGAGTACGGTCCGCCCAACAAGACGACGCCGGCCTACCCGTTCCACCACCTGGTGAGCGACGGGATGTGGGAGGTACGTACCGATCGCGGACCGGGCAGCCCCGGCAGCGGGGTGCGGGAGCTGCGAGCCACGGGTGCCGCCGGGAGGCTGGTGCCGGAACTGCGGGTGGCGCTGAGACGGGAGCCGTCGCTGCTCGGCCGGATGGCGCGGGTCCTGCTCGACCTGAACTTCCCGCCCTCGCTCCACAGTGAACTGTGCGAGTCCGTCGGCCTGGAGCTGGAGCCGGCGGAGACCGAACAGCTCGCGGCTGTGAGGAGGCGGCGGGATCCGCGTATGCGGGAGTTGGTCCTGACGGCGTACGAGTATCAGTGCGCCTTCTGCGGCTACGACGGCAGGATCGGAGCGGTTCCGGTCGGGCTGGAGGCCGCGCATGTGCGCTGGTGGGCGTTCGACGGCCCGGACGACGTCGACAACGGACTGTGCCTGTGCTCGCTGCACCACAAGCTCTTCGACAAGGGTGTCCTCGGCATCGGATGGGGGTCCCCCCGCTCGAGCGAAGCCGAGAGTGGGGGAGGAGCCGAGAGTGGGGGAGGCCACCACATTCTGGTCTCGCAGCAGTTCGTCGGCCGCAGCCCCGCCGCCCGCGAGCACGTCATCGCGCTCGCGGGCCGCCCGCTCATCGGCCCTCAACCGGGCGCCCGTCCCATCGCGGCGACCCACCGTTCCTGGCACACCAGCCAGGTCTTCCACGGCAGCCCACGACCCGTCACGGCGGCCTGATCGCCGAATTCTCTGGTAAGCGGTGCGATACCAGGAGTATGGTCTGTTGTATGGCGACGAAGAAGGTGACGGTGACGATTCCCGAGGATCTCCTGGATGAGATCCGCGCGGACGCGGCAGAGCGGGGCCTGTCGGCGTACGTCGCCGAGGCGCTGCGCTTCAAGCGCGACCGGGACCGACTCCTGGAACTGGTCGACTGGCTGCAGGAAGAACACGGCCATGTCACTGAGGACGAGCGTGCGACAGCCCTCGACGAGTTGGAGGAGCTCGACGCCGAACACGAGCGGCGCCGCGCCACCGCAAAGCACAACGCCGGAGAGGCCGCGTGAAGAAGCGGGCCGGTGAGTACGGGCAGCGGCCGCTCCGCGTCTTCGTGCTGGACTGTGAAGCCCTGTCCCTGGCCGTGCGCGGCGACCGGAAGATGATCGCCTGGCTCGACCTCGCGGCGCGAGGCGAAGCCGAGGTGGTGACGTCCCCGATGACACTGGTCGAGGCGTACGACGGCAGAACGACCGAACAGCGCTGGGACTGGGTACTGTCCCGGCTCCAGGTCGTCGACATCGGGAAGGACGAGGCCCGCCAGGCCCGCCGGCTCCTGGCAGACGCCAAGTTGCACGGCCACAAGTACGCGATCGACGCCGTACTCGCCGTCATCGCGCGCCAGCAGAAGGGACAGGTCACCGTCTTCACCTCGGACGTCGACGACCTGGAGAGGCTGGTTCCGGACACGATCGTCGTCAAGAAGGTGTGAACGGAGGAAAGTCGACGCCAGCCTTCGTCACAGAGCCCTACGGAACCTGGCGGTAGACGTCCCGGCGGTTGCCGACGGCCAGGACCCACACGATCAGCTGACCGTCCTCGACGGTGTAGACGACGCGGTAGTCGCCGACCCGGAGCCGCCAACGGGAGCTGTGCCCCTGAAGAGCCTTGATGTCGAACGCTGCGGTCTCGCCCCCGTCCATCGCCTTCTGGAGCTCGGTGAGGCGGTACATGATCCGCAGGGCGTCCGGGCGCGGGATCTTGAGCATGTCGCGCTGGGCGTGTGGCGTGAAGCGTGTGACGTACCCCATGGGGTCAGCCCTGGTGGGCGCGCAGCAAGGCGGCCATCTCTTCGAGCGAGACCGACCCCTCCGTGCCCTCGGACTCGGCTTCGTCGGCCAACTGGTTGAGCCACGCCTCCTCGGCGTTCTCCGCGATCTCGCGCAGGCGCTGGTACTCCTGGATGTCGATCACGACGGCTTCCTGCTTACCGCGCCGGGTGATGATCGTCGGGGTTTCCTCCCGGCGAGCGCGATCGATGACGTCAGCGAGGTGGCTGCGGACCTCGGCCATGGATTCGACCACCGGATCACTCATGTCATGAATGTAGCAGACGTAACAGATGTACATGAAGGCGATGGCGGCGCGGTGAGCGGCTGCCTCCGCCCACCGGGGGCGCGGCGGCACGACCCCCTCGCTGCCACTGCGTCATGAGCCGCCCGTTTTGTGCAGTGTGGTGCCGTCCCCGGCACCCCCTTGGCGCCGTACGCGTCCACAGTGATGCGCCCGATCCGGCGCTCCGCGCGCAGCACGGCGCGGGCCGCCGCGAGGCATTCCTCGTCCGTCTCCACCCCGGAGGCCGTCAGGACCTGGAGCAGCCGGGTCCGCCATACGTCGGGGTCCGTCTCGTACGCGTCCAGCACCCGTACGCCGTAGCCGCCGCCCACCCCCACGCCGTTGCCGCCGCTCGCGGCCAGCCGTCGGCGGACCGCCTCTCTCAGCGCGGCGTAGAGATCGTGGACGGCTCCGCGCCCGGAGTCCGTGAGTCCGGGCGCCGCCCCTGCGGCCAACGCAGTGGCCACCAGCTCCACTTCGGTCACTGGGCCCCCTTCAGTTGTGCGGGTTGTGCGATGTCGTGTCCGTCACCATGGCCGGGGGTGCTGCAATGCTGATGAATTTCCGGTGATGTACGGGAGCGGAGGCTTCGCGGTGGACGGGGGAACTGGGGGAAGTCCTCAGCGGCTTCGGATCGACGTGCTCGGACCGTTACGGGCCTGGCGGGGCGGAACGCCCCTGGATCTGGGGCCTCTCAAGCGGCAGGCCGTGCTGGCCGCGCTGCTGCTCCGGCAGGGAGCTGTGGTGAGCCATGAGCAACTGCTCGACGGGGTGTGGGGATCGGAGCCACCCGCATCCGGCCACAAGGTGCTGGCCAGTCACGTCAACCCGCTGCGCAGGGCACTCGACGCCGAGGGCACCCGGCATACGGACTCGGTGATCCGCAGCGGCAAGGGCTGGTACCGCTTCGTCGCCGACGACGTCCGGCTCGATGTGGCGGACCTGACCGAGCGGGGCGACGAGGCGCTGCGTACCAAGGCGTTCGGCGACCTGGCCACCGCGACGGACCAGTTGTCCGGAGCGCTCGCACTGTTCCGGGGCGAGCCCTTGGCCAACCTGCCGGGACCGTTCGCGCAGGCCGAGCGGGAGCGGCTGCTGGAGCGGCGGCGAACGCTCCGGCTGGAGAGGCTCGAGTCGCTGGTGCTGCTCGGCCGGTTCGCCGACGCCCTGGACGACCTCGCCGCGCTGTCCGCGTCCGATCCGTATGACGAGTCGCTGCTGGCCTTGCGTATGCGGGCTCTGTACGGCTGCGAACGTCAGGCCGAAGCGCTCAACGCCTACCAGGACATGCGCGTACGCCTGCGTGACGAACTCGGAGTCGATCCCGGTGAGGAGCTCCGCCGGGTGTACGAGGCGGTGCTGCGCCAGGACGACACCTGCCTCCTCGCTCCGGCGGCTCCTCCCGAGCAGACGCTCTCCCAGCTCGTACTCCGCAATAACGCGCCAGCGGCAGCGCCGCCGATGCGAGCGGGGTCACCGGGGCGGTCCAGTCACCGGTCCGGCCACCCGCCACGCGACAGCGCGCCGCCCGCCCCGCCCCCACCGGCCGAACTGCCCCACGACGCCGCGGGATTCGCCGGCCGTACCGAGGAACTCGCCAGGCTGCACGCCTTGCTCCCGCCCGAGCCCGGCCCGGGGCCGGCGAACACGGTGGTCATCTCCGCCATCGGCGGCGCCGCCGGCATCGGCAAGACCGCGCTGGCGGTGCACTGGGCACACCAGGTGCGCGACCGCTTCCCGGACGGCCAGCTGTACGTGAACCTGCACGGATTCGACCACGACCGGCAACCGCTCAAGCCCGGCGAAGCCCTTGAGCTACTGCTGCGCGGCCTGGGACTCGCGGCATCGGAGATCCCCGCGAACGACGAGGCGCAGGCACGCGTGTACCGGACCATGCTGGCCGAACGGCGCCTGCTCGTCCTGCTAGACAACGCGGCCGCGGCGGAGCAGGTCCGGCCACTGCTCCCGGGCAGCCCGTCCTGCTGCGTCGTCGTCACCAGTCGTAACCGGCTGGGCGATCTCGTGGCCCGCGACGGTGCGCACGCGCTGCCGTTGGACCTTCTCCAGCCGGCCGAGGCCCGCGCCCTGCTGAGCGAGGCCCTCGGCACGGTCCGGCTGTCCGCCGAACCGCACGCGGCCGACGAACTGATCCGGCTGTGCGGCAGCCTTCCGCTGGCGCTGCGCGTGGCCGCGGCCCGGCTGGCGGGCGATCCGGGCTTGCGACTGGCGGACCTGGTCACCGAGATGTCTGAGGGCAACCGGCTTCAGGCGCTGGAGCCGGACGGCGACGAGAACTCCCCCTTGCGGACGGCCTTTTCGGCGTCGTACCGCGTTCTGGCCCCTGCCGCACGCCGGCTGTTCCGGCTGCTCGGCCTGTTTCCCGGGCCGGAGTTCACCGCCGAGGTCGCGGCGGCCCTCCTGGGCGTACCACTGCCGCAGGCCCGACGTCTGCTCGGTGGGTTGGCCGCCGCCCACCTGGTCGAACCGGTGATGGTGGGCCGTTATCGGTTCCATGATCTTCTTCGGGAGTATGCGCGGGAGTGTGCGCAGGTGGAGGAGGCGGCGGCGGATCGTGACGCCGCGTTGGAACGTGTTCTGATCTGGTACTTGCATGCCACTCGGGCCGCCGCGGGGACTTGGATCTTCCCGGAGCTGCCCCCCGGCCTCCGCCCCGAGGGCGGTCAGTCGGGCATTCCATCCGCCATCGAAGCCGAACAGTGGCTGGAGGCGGAGCGGGCGAATCTGCTCGCCGTCATCAACCATGCCGGCCGCCACGGTCCCCGCCCCGTCGCCTGGCATCTGACCGCCGCACTGCTCGGCTACTTCTACCTCCATCTGCCGCGGGCGACGTGGCAGGCCATCGCGGAGACGGCGCTGGACGCGGCCATGGCCGAAAGTGACCTGTTCGGTCAGGCAGCCATGCACAGCAGCCTCGGGCTGGCTCGGTTCGACCGGGGGCACGCCAGGCAAGCGATGGATCACCATGCGCGCGTACTGGACATCAGTCGGGAGCTCGGTTGGGCGACAGGCGAGGCAGCGGCTCTCGGCGGCATCGGCCTCGTGGAATGGATCAAGGCGCGCCTCGACAGTGCGCACGAGCACATCACCACCGGCCTGCGGATCACCCGTGAAGCCGGAAATCGTCACTTTGAAGCGCTGGGGTTGGTCGGCCTCGGTGTGACCTGCCGGGATCTGGGCCGGCTGCCCGAGGCTGCTGATCACCTCGAACTGGCCATCAGGCGAAATGAGGAGATCGGCTGGAACGACGACAGCCTGGCTCTGCAGAATCTGGGCTGGGTGTACTGGGAACTCGGCCGCCTGACCGACGTTCTTGAGGTCCTCGGTCCCCAGGTAGCTGACGAGCGCGGCGGATACCGCGATGGCCGCGCAATGATGCTCGACGCCGTCGCGAAGATCAATATCGAGCTCGGCCGCCGCGAGGAGGCGCTGATACAGGCTGAGCGTGCCTTTGCCATGGTCAAGAACGTAGGACGGCCCTGGATCCAGTCCGGCATCCTCAACACGGTCGCGGCTGCCCACCGGAATCTGGCCCACTTCGACCGCTCCCTCCAGGCTGATACACAAGCCCTCGCCCTGGCCCGGAAGGCGAGATTCAGACGCCCCGAGGCGGACAGCATCCTCGGGTTGTCCCGCACGCACCAGCAGTTCGGCCACCACGAGGATGCCCGCCGCCACGCCGAGCAGGCGCTGAACCTGGCACGTGAGTACGGCTTCCGCGTGGTGGAGGGCCAGGCCCTGACCGTCCTGTGCGGCACAGCGATGTCCGAGTCGGCGTACGCCACAGCCGTCACCCTCGGCCGTGAGGCACTGGCCGTACACCGTGAGACCGGCCACCGACTCGGCGAAGCCCGCACCCTCGTGGCACTCGCCCGCGCCCTCCATAAGACCGACAAGACCGACGGCGCTGCCGTTGAACTCATGAGGCAGCAGGCGCTGGACATCTTCGCGGATGTGGGCGTTCCGCCGGAGGGGCACAAAGACCTCGATTGGTGACGTTTGCAGACCGGTGCCCGGCGCCCCGGCCGGTTCTCGTAGCATGAGCGCCGTGACAGCCCGTGCACAGCTCTGCCGCGCGCCATCGCCACTGAGGTGGTGGCCGACGCTGCTGGTGCTCGGGCTGCTGGCCGGGCTGTTCGGCATGCATGGCCTCGCCCCGGGTGGGGCGACCGCCGTCGGGGGCCATCACTCCCACGCCACCACGCATGCGGACATGGCGATGGCGAGCCTGAGCGCCGAATCCGTCTGCCATGGCGACGGTCACGGCAACGGTCATACGCAGCATGCCGATCCGGCGTGCGCCTCCGGCGCCGTCGGCGCGGGACCGGCTCTTCCCGTACTGATGCCCGACCCGGCCGGTCAGGCAGGGCCGTCAGTCGGCGGCCTTCGGTCAATGGCTGCCGAACCAGAGGGCGGTCGCGCGCCTCCCTCACTTGCCGAGCTGCAACTTCTGCGGATCTAGGACAAGGCCCGGCCGTATCCGCCGCTGCCGCATGTGTCGCGGCCGTCGGGCGTACGGCCCTCAGCCATGTCCCGCGCCACCGGCGCACTCTTCCTCGCGACACCGCAGGAGTTCACGCATGACCAACACCCGTTCCCTCGTCCGTCGTGCCGCGCTCGCCGCGACGGCCGTTGCCGCCGCCTTCGTCCTCGCTGCATGCGGCAGCGACGACGGCTCCGGTTCCGGATCTGGCGCCGACACGCAGACGTCGGCCTCGGCAGGCGCCGAGAACACCGCCGACGCCCCCGCCGACGCCCACAACGACCAGGACGTGTCCTTCGCGCAGGGCATGATCCCTCACCACCAGCAGGCCATTGAGATGGCCGCGATGGCCGCCGATCAGGCGTCTTCCGCCGAGGTCAAGGACCTGGCGTCCCGCATCGAGAAGGCTCAGGACCCGGAGATCAAGACGATGACCGGTTGGCTGAAGTCCTGGAGTGAGGACGTGCCCTCCGCCATGCCCGGCATGGACCACTCCGCCCACGGCGGCATGCCCGGGATGATGGACCAGAAGGACATGGACGAGCTGATGAAGGCGTCCGGCAAGGACTTCGACACGAAGTTCCTGACCCTGATGGTCGAGCATCACGAGGGCGCCGTGGAGATGGCCACCACCGAGAAGGAGAAGGGCCAGTACGGGCCGGCCACGAAGATGGCCGACGACATCATCACCGCTCAGAACGCCGAGATCGAGGAGATGAACAAGCTCCTCGGCAAGGACTAAGGACTGACGGCACCCGCGCGGGGGCTCTGGCTTGCGTCATAGCAGGCCAGAGCCCCTGGTGTAGCTGTCCTGCGCGGAACTCGACCCACGGTGCGGGGGTGCCCGCTCTGGCTCGACGCTTGGACCACATACCCCGCAGGGGTATAACTTGGCGATTGTGAGACGGCCTTGGTGCGGGCCACACTGGACCTCAAGTCCGCGATCAAGGTCGCGCTGGCCGCCGACACCGTCTCGATCGCGGTGATGGAGTTCGTCGACAACGCCATCATCGCCCTCACTCCGGGCGCGATGGACGCCCACCTGTCCGACGGGCTGTTCTGGTCGGCACTGCTGGGCGGGTTCGCGGTCGCCTTCCTGGTCACCACCCCGATCAACAAGTGGATGATCGGCCGTGGCAAGGGCCACGCCGTCGTACATGCCCACCACTGAGCACCCGCATCGAGTGGTCCGGACCCTGCCGCAACAACCCAGGTCGCTGATCTGGAGGTTCGGTATTTCGTGCGTGATGATGGCGATCTGGCGGGTAAGTACCAAAAGGATCGAATATCGGGGTGTGTGGTGCGCTCTCGAGTGCCGCGGCGACACGTGCCCTGAGCTGTGAGGATCTCAGCGCGGTCGAGAACGCGACGAGAGCGAGATGAGCGAACATGGAGCGGCGTGCCGTCGACGACCAGGAAGCGCGTTCCGTCGGGGACGTCGCAGGCGAGGCGCTCACCGCACGCGCCAACGTCGACGAACACGGCACCGTGACCGGGTGGAGCGAGGGTGCCGAGCACCTGCTCGGGTATGCGTCGGCGCAGATCCTGGGGCGGCCGGCGGCCTCACTCCTCGCCGAGGAGCCCACGACGAGCGACCTCCCGGCCTTCTCGGAACTGCCGAGGTGGCACGGCACGCTCGGTCTCCGGCACCGCGACGGCCACCGCCTGGAGGTGAGGGTCCTGGCGCATCACAGGACGCCGGACGACGGGACCCGCGACTGGCTCCTGGTCTCCACCGTGACCGGGGCGCAGCCCCATCGTGACGACGAGGCGCTTGTGAGGCGGGGTTTGCTCGACTCCCCGTGCTGCGCGACCTCGGTGTATGACACGGACCTGCGCTTCCGCCGGTCCAACCGGTCCGGGCAGGACTCACTGGGCCTGAGCGACGACGACATGCGTGGGCTGCGGCTGACGGACGTGCTCGCCGAACCGGTGGCGGAGGAAGTCGAGCGGCGGATGCGGCGGGCCCTGGAAACCGGCGAGACGCAGTACATGGAGAACCACGCGCGCGCCCCCGGTGAGACCCGTGAGCACGCTTGGTCGGTCCACCTCTACCGCCTGGAGGACCCGGACGGTCACGTCCTGGGCGTGGCGTCCACCGGGCACGACATGACCGAGCAGTACTGGGCCCGCAAGCGCCTCCAGCTGATCGCCGAGGCCAGTACCCGTATCGGCAGCACGCTCGACGTGACGCGGACGGCGCAGGAGCTGGCGGACGTGGCGGTTCCGGGACTCGCCGACTTCATCAGCGTCGATCTCTTGGCGTCCCTCGACGGCCTGCTCGAGCAGCCCTCGGAAGCGCTGATGGCGGGCGGCCGTCTCGCGCTGCGGCGCATCGCCCACCAATCTGTGTATCCGGGAAGCCCCGAGGCAGTCATCGCGCCGGGCGAGGTGGACGAGTACCCGGAGGGCTCCCCTCCGGCGGAGAGTCTGCGGTCGGGACGCGCCGTGCTGTACCAGGTGACCGAGCCGGCGATCGTCGACTGGGTGGCCGAGGATCCGCTCCGGTCCTCCCGGATCCGCGAGTTCGGCTTCCACTCGGTGATGACCGTGCCTCTGACGGCACGCGGAGCCACGCTGGGCGTCGTCGTCTTCGCTCGTCACCGGCACCCCGACCCGTTCCAGGAGGACGACCTGGTGCTGGCCGAGGAACTGGTGGCCAGGGCGGCGGTCTGCATCGACAACGCCCGCCGCTATACCCGCGAACGCAGCACGGCGGTAACCCTGCAGCGCAGCCTGCTGCCGCAGCGGCTGCCCGAGCAGGCGGCGGTGCAGGTCGCCTCCCGCTACCTTCCGGCCGGTGCCCGGGCCGGGGTGGGCGGAGACTGGTTCGACGTGATCCCGCTGTCCGGAGCCAGGGTGGCGCTGGTGGTGGGCGATGTGGTGGGCCACGGCATCCATGCCTCCGCGACCATGGGACGGCTGCGTACGGCCGTACGAACCCTCGCCGACATCGATCTGTCCCCGGACGAACTGCTCACTCACCTCGACGACCTGGTGGGCCGCCTGGCCTTGGAGGCGGAGGGCGCGGAGCGGACCGCCGGGGACGGGGAGACCACGGGAGACGTCGGGGCGACCTGTCTCTACGCTGTGTACGACCCCGTCTCCCGCCGTTGCACGCTGGCCCGGGCCGGGCATCCGCTCCCGGTCGTGGTGAGCCCGGACGGCACCGCGGAACTGCTCGCCGTTCCGGCGGGACCCCCGCTGGGCCTGGGCGGGCTGCCCTTCGAGGCGGCCGAGATCGACCTGGCCGAGGGCAGCCTGCTCGCCCTCTACACCGACGGCCTCATCGAGTCCCGCGACTACGACATCGACGACGGTGTCTCCCGGCTGCGGCGGGTCCTCGCCGGTCCCGCGGTCTCCCTGGACGTGTTGTGCGACACGGTGCTCGCCACCTTGCTCCCCGGTCGGCCCGCCGACGACGTGGCCCTCCTCGTCGCCCGCACCCGAGCACTCAAGGCCGACCGGGTCGCCACCTGGGAGGTGGCCCCGGATCCCGCCACCGTCGCTGACACCCGCAAGAACGCCGTCGGTCAGCTGGCGGCATGGGGCCTGACCGACGCGGCCTTCGTGACCGAGCTGATCGTCAGCGAACTGGTCACCAACGCCATACGGCACGCCGAGCCGCCCATCCAGCTGCGTCTCATCCACGACCGGAGTCTCATCTGCGAGGTCTCGGACGCCAGCAGTACGGCACCCCACATGCGCCGCGCCCGCACCTACGACGAGGGCGGCCGAGGCCTGCTCCTGGTCGCTCAGCTGACCCAGCGCTGGGGCACCCGCCACACCACCAAGGGCAAGACGATCTGGGCGGAACAGAGTGTCGAGCACAGCTGACGCCCGCCTGCGGCGGCTCCGCGCGACTACGCGATGCGGCACCTACGGGTGAGGAGAACGCCGACGCAGGCCCACGAGCACTGCGGAGGGCCGCGAGGCCCGCGACCGGAAGCGCGACCAGCCGCACACAACCCGCACCAGCCAAACGGCACCCCAACCCACCACCCCCCCGGCACCCCGCCCAACCGCCGCAGGCAGCCCGTTAGGCTGACCCCGTGAAGCTCCTCGTCATCGGCAGCGGTGCCCGCGAACACGCCCTGTGCCGCTCCCTCTCCCTCGACCCCGACGTCACCGCCCTGCATTGCGCTCCTGGCAACGCGGGCATCGCCGAGGTGGCCGAGCTGCACCAGGTCGACGCGCTCGACGGCAAGGCCGTGGCCGCGCTGGCCACGGAGCTCGACGCCGATCTGGTCGTCGTAGGCCCGGAGGCACCGCTCGTCGCGGGGGTCGCCGACGCCGTGCGTGAAGCGGGCATCCCGGCGTTCGGCCCCTCCAGGGAGGCCGCGCAGCTCGAGGGCTCCAAGGCCTTCGCCAAGGAGGTGATGGCGGCCGCGGGCGTCCCGACCGCCCGCTCCTACGTCTGTACGACTCCCGACGAGGTCGACGAGGCGCTCGACGCCTTCGGCGCCCCGTACGTCGTGAAGGATGACGGTCTCGCGGCCGGCAAGGGCGTCGTCGTGACCGGCGACCTCGAGAAGGCAACGGCACACGCCAACGCCTGCGACCGCGTGGTCATCGAGGAGTTCCTCGACGGCCCCGAGGTCTCCCTCTTCGCGATCACGGACGGCGTGACCGTCGTCCCGCTGCAGCCCGCCCAGGACTTCAAGCGTGCCCTGGACGGCGACGAGGGCCCCAACACCGGCGGCATGGGCGCGTACTCCCCCCTCCCGTGGGCGGAGGCCGACCTGGTCGAGGAGGTCATGAACACCGTCCTCCAGCCGACCGTCGACGAACTGCGACGCCGCGGCACCCCCTTCTCCGGCCTCCTCTACGCGGGCCTGGCGATCACCAGCAGAGGCGTACGGGTCATCGAGTTCAACGCCCGTTTCGGCGACCCCGAGACCCAGGTCGTCCTGGCCCGCCTGAAGACCCCGCTCGCGGGCGTACTCCTGGCCGCCGCGCAGGGCACCCTCGCCGACCTCCCGGACCTGCGCTGGAGCGAGGACGCGGCCGTCACCGTGGTCATCGCCTCCCACAACTACCCTGCCACCCCGCGCACCGGCGACCCCATCGAGGGCCTCGACGAGGTGGCCGCACAGGACGCCCCGTATGCGTACGTCCTGCATGCCGGCACCAGGCGCGAAGGCGACGCGATCGTCAGCGCGGGCGGCCGTGTGCTCTCCGTCACGGCAAGCGGCACGGACCTGGCCAGGGCCCGCGAACGCGCATACGCGGCTGTCGACCGCATCCGCCTCGACGGCTCGCATCACCGCACGGACATCGCGGCCAAGGCGGCGGCCGGATCGTAACCACCCCTCCTCAACTTTCCTTCTCCTCAACAACTCTCCTTCTCACCGCTCCCGTCAGCCACCTATCCCCAAAGCCATTCCATCGAGTGACCGATCCCCTATCCGGCTGACGTGGGCCGGAGCCCCAACTAGGGTGCGGCGCAAGAGCGTTCCGGCACTTGGCCCACCGGCATTGCGATGTCAGTTCTGGGTGCCACAGTGGGGGAGTGAGCAACGCCATGGACGTCCGCCGGCAGTGGCTGGGTATGCACGTGCCGGGCGGGCAGTAGGGGGTGACACCGGTCGTGTCCGGTATGGGTGTGGAGGGGGGCGTGCAGAGCGCGCGCTCCCGGGCTCTCGCCGTGCTGCGTATCCGCAGCAGGGCGCTGGCCGTCGCCCTGCTGCCCACGGCCGCCGTCGTCGTCCTGCTCGTCGCCGGCGCCACGGACCATGTCGACGGCGCGGGCTGGCGGCTCGCGAGCTGGATCCTGGCCGCCGTCGCACTCCTGGCTCTCCTCGCCGCCGCGGGCATCGCCCTGGTCGTCACCCGCTCCCGGCCCGCCGTGAGCCCGACGGTCCCGATCCCGGAGGAGTCCGCGCCCGATCTGTACCGCATGGTGCGGGATCTGGCCGAGCGCCTGGAGGTGCCCGCGCCCTCCGCGATAGCGCTCACCCCGGACTGCGACAGCTGGCTGGAGGACCGCACCCACCCGGCCCACGGCCCACCCCGGCCGGAGCCCCGGGACGAGATAGCAGACGTACGCGGCCTCCAGCCCCGTACGCCCGCCGCGCCCGTCCTCGTCATCGGCTCGCCCTTCCTGTGGTGGATGCGCGTCGGTGAGCTGCGCGCGGTCCTCGCACCGGTCGTCGCGGGTACGGGACCGTCGGCGCATCCCGACATAGCAGCGGCCCGCCGTTTTGTACGGGGCCTGGACGCGGCCGTGGCGGTGACGTCCGTCCGCACGCGTGGACCCGTCACCCACCTGGCCCTCGCCGGCGTCGGCTGGGTCGCGCGTCTGCTCCTGCGCAGCTGCCGCGGCCATGCGGCAGAGATGGAGCGGGGCGTGGCGACGGCAGCAGCCGACCGTGCACAGGCTGTGGACTACGGTCTGCGGATCGTCGCGCAGGAGCAGGTGGGGCTCGCGTATGCGGGCTGGGACCGGCTGCTGACCCGCGTCGCGCTGCCCGCCTGGCGCATGGGCCGCTGGCCGTCCCGCCTGGACGCGGGCGTCGTCGCGGCCCTCACCGAGCTGTCCCGCCGCGACCGCCTCGCCGAGGGTTTCGCCTCCCGCCTGGGCGAACGCCCGGCCTGCGACCTCCTGGAAGAGCCCGGCGCAGTCGACGAGGCCGCCTCCCTCCTCGCCGCCCGCCTCTTCCACGGCGGCCCCGCCGAGCCCGGCCCCGACTGGGCACCGGTGGACTGGGCCGAGTACCCCGACGAGGTCGTCGACCGCAAATGGCGCACGGACGCGGCGCGGCTCCACCGCGTACTGGACGCGCAGGGCGTCAGCCGCTCCTCCGATCCGACGGCCCTGGCCCCCGGCGGACCGACGCTGGCACGGGTGATGGATCACCTGACGGGAGCGGGGGCCTCCGGCGGTTCGGGAGGTGGAGAACGGGACAACGGGGGCGGTGATACGGAGCGGTCCCTTCATGAGACGGCCCCAGCCGAACCGGACGCCCCGCCGGGCGCTCCGCGCGAAGCCACCGATCCCATCGCCGCCCGAGCCGCCCCCTCGCCGCATACGCCCTCCGACGAGTCCCACGAGGCGCATACATACGAGGACGACGACGGAGGCGGCGTCGCCAACGCGCGAACCGCCGCACTGGCAGCGGGCCTCAGCGCGGAGCTCGCCCGCGAGGAGGCTGCGGCGCCGGCGATACGTTCCGCGCCGTCGCCGGCCGGCGGCCCCGCCGCCGGCCAGGGCGGCCCGGACGCCGCCCTCTGGGACGACGGAACGCTGCCGCTCTTTCCCCTCCAACAGCCGCCGACCGCGCGCGAACTCCTCACCGACCACGTCACGGCGATGGTCTGCTGCGCCGCGATGGACACGGCAGGCGCGACTCCCGGCCTCGACTGGCTGGACGGCCCCTCCCTCCTCATCAACGGCGAACGCTCCGCCGACCTCACCCCCCGAGTCCTCACCCTCATAGAAAACGGCGACCCCACACCCCTCCGAGACTGGCTCCTCCACCTCGGCATCCGCGCGGAGAAGCCGGTTCGACTGGTCTGAGCTCGTTCGTCGACTGCGGGGTGCCTCCGGCGGTTGGGCGGTTGGGTTCGTTTTTTGGGTGCGGGTTGTGTGTGGCTGGTCGCGCCGTTCCCCGCGCCCCTGGGGTGGGTTGGGGGGTGCGGGGCCGTGGGCCGGTGCGTCAGCCCGTCGCAGGCCGGGCGTATGGCCCGGTGTTGGTACACGGTCCTGGTTCTCCGAGACAGAACCTACGCGACGGGCATACGACGCACCGGCCCACGGCCCCTCCCGCCGGTGGGAGGCTGCGGGTAGTTGGGGGTGCGGGCTTTCCCGGGGCGCGTGCTTTTCGGGGCGCGGGCAGTCGCAGGCTTTTCAGGGGCGCGGGGAACTGCGCGACCAGCCACCGCGCACCTGCAGCCGAGACACGATTGTCGCCCCCCACCTCGGGGGTCTGGGGCACAGCCCCGGGGACAGGCGATAACAACGAAACGTAACCCCCCGCCTCCGTAATGTGATGTGCTGATACCGCGTCATTCGCGTAGCAAGGGCTTACGGGGGCACGAGGGAGGGGACAAAGCATGGGCTCGGAGCGCATCCGCCGTTGGGAATCGGGCGCGCTGGCGCACGCCGTGACGGACCCCTTCGGACAGGGCCCTGTCCCCTGGCTGCGCGGCAGCGAGCACTACTTCGACGACACCGGCCAGGTAGTCCCCTGGTACGTGGACATGGACCCCACCCCGCCCGCCACCCCCCACGCAACAACCAAAACAGCGACCCGTACGCCCCGCATCCCCGCCCCCCGAACCGCCGGAGGCCCCCGCTCGGCCGACGACGTCCACCGCCAGATCAAGGGCTTCACCTCCACCGGCGCGGCAGCACCGGGCGAGGCCATCGACTTCCACATCACCGTCGACCCGCCCCAGCAGTTCAGCGTGGACATCTATCGCATCGGCCACTACGCGGGCGTAGGCGCCAGCAAGATCACCACCAGCCCCCGCCTCCCCGGCATCGTCCAGCCACCCCCGCTCACCGCCGACCGCACGGTCTCCTGCCACCACTGGTGGCTCTCCTGGCGCCTCCAGATCCCGAACTACTGGAGCATCGGCGCATACGTCGCCGTCCTCACCACCGCCGACGGCTACCGCTCCCACGTCCCCTTCACGGTCCGCGACACCCACCCCGCCGACCTCCTGCTTCTCCTCCCGGACGTCACCTGGCAGGCGTACAACCTGTACCCGGAGGACGGCCGCACCGGCGCGAGCCTCTACCACGCCTGGGACGAGAACGGCCGGCTGCTCGGCGAGGCGGACGCCGCGACGACGGTCTCGTTCGACCGCCCGTACGCGGGCGCGGGCCTGCCGCTGCACGTCGGCCACGCGTACGACTTCATCCGCTGGGCCGAGCGCTACGGCTACGACCTCGCCTACGCCGACGCCCGCGACCTGCACGCAGGCCGGGTCGACCCCACCCGCTACCGCGGCCTCGTCTTCCCCGGCCACGACGAGTACTGGTCGGTGCCGATGCGCCACACCACCGAACTCGCCCGCGAACACGGCACCTCGCTCGTCTTCCTCTCCGCCAACACCATGTACTGGCAGGCGGAGCTGGGCCCCTCCCCCTCAGGCGTCCCCGACCGTCTCCTCACCTGCCGAAAACGCCGCGGCCCCGGAAAGCCCGTCCTCTGGCGCGACATCGACCGCCCGGAGCAGGAGCTCCTGGGCATTCAGTACGCGGGCCGGGTCCCCGAACCGCACCCCCTGGTCGTCCGCAACGCCGGCCACTGGCTGTGGGAGGCGACCGGCGCACACGAGGGCGACGAACTGAAGGGCCTGGTCGCAGGCGAGGCCGACCGCTACTTCCCGCGCACCCCGCTCCCCGAACACCAGGGCCGTATCCTCCTGGCCCACTCCCCGTACCACGACGCCGAAGGCGCCCTCCGCCATCAGGAGACGTCCCTGTACCGCGCCCCCTCCGGCGCCCTCGTCTTCGCGTCCGGCACCTTCGCCTGGTCCCCGGCCCTGGACCGCCCGGGCCACGTCGACGAGCGCATCCAGCGAGCCACGGCCAACCTCCTGGACCGTATCTGCAAACGCGACTGACCCCCTCCCGACGAGCCCAGGCGCCCCTCCCGACGAGCCCCGACGCGAAATGCACCCCCCACATACGGGAGAATCGAGCCACTTGCACGTCACCGCGGGGAGGAACCGTGTCCGGATTCGTCGAAAAGCCCGAGCCGATCGAGGTCCCGGGCCTGGTGCATCTGCACACCGGCAAGGTGCGCGAGCTGTACCAGAACGAGGCCGGCGACCTCGTGATGGTCGCCAGCGACCGCATCTCCGCGTTCGACTGGGTGCTCCCCACGGAGATCCCCGACAAAGGCCGCGTCCTGACGCAGCTCTCCCTCTGGTGGTTCGACCAGCTCGCCGACCTGATCCCGAACCACATCCTGAGCACCGAGCTCCCGGCCGGCGCCCCCGCCGACTGGCAGGGCCGCACCGTGGTCTGCAAATCCCTGCGGATGATCCCCGTCGAGTGCGTCGCCCGCGGCTATCTCACCGGCTCCGGCCTCGCCGAGTACAACGAGACCCGCACCGTTTGCGGCCTCGCCCTCCCCGAGGGCCTGACCGACGGCTCGGAACTGCCCGCGCCGATCTTCACGCCCGCGACGAAGGCCGCGGTCGGCGAGCACGACGAGAACGTCTCGTACGAGGAGGTCGCCCGCCAGGTCGGCGCGGACACCGCGGCTCGGCTGCGCCAGGCGACGCTCGCCGTCTACAGCCGCGGCCGCGACATCGCCCGCGACCGCGGGATCATCCTCGCGGACACGAAGTTCGAGTTCGGCTTCGACGGTGAGCGCCTCGTCATCGCCGACGAGGTGCTGACCCCGGACTCCTCCCGCTTCTGGCCCGCCGACCAGTGGCAGCCGGGCCGCCCGCAGCCCTCGTACGACAAGCAGTTCGTGCGCGACTGGCTGACCTCCGCAGACTCCGGCTGGGACCGCAAGAGCGAGCAGCCCCCGCCGCCCCTGCCCGAGCAGGTGGTCTCCGCGACCCGCGCCAAGTACGTGGAGGCGTACGAGCGCCTGACCGGCACGAGCTGGTCGTAAAACGAGTCGTAAAAACGAGGAAGCCCCCGGTCGCGATGACCGGGGGCTTCTCCCTTGCTTCCTCTGAGCGGACGACCAGGTTCGAACTGGCGACCTCAACCTTGGCAAGGTTGCGCTCTACCAACTGAGCTACGTCCGCACTGCGCCGTGGCGCGACAGCCACTATACCCAACCTCGCTCACGCGCGAGCCGTACCGCCGTGTGCCGGTTTTCGGCCCCGAGCTTCGAGGCGGCCGACGACAGATAGTTCCGCACCGTCCCCTGCGACAGCGCGGCCCGCTCCGCGATCTCCGCGACGGGCGCCCCGTCGGCCGCGTACTCCAGTACCTCGGCCTCGCGCTCGGTCAGCGGCGAATCCCCGGCGGCGATCGCGTCGGCGGCCAACTCCGGGTCGACGTAACGGTTCCCGGCATGCACCGTACGGATGATCTCCGCGAGCCGCTGCGCGCTGACCGTCTTCGGGACGAACCCGCGCGCGCCCGCCTCAAGCGCCCGCTTCAAGTGCCCTGGCCGCCCGTGACTCGTCACGATCAGCACCCGGCACGCGGGCAGATCGGCCCGCAACGATGTGGCCACCTTCACACCGTCCGCGCCGGGCATCTGAAGATCCAGTACGGCTACGTCGGGCGCGTGAGCCCGAGCCATCGCGAGTGCCTCCGGACCGGTCGCCGCCTCCGCCACCACGAGCAGGTCGTCCTCCAGCGCGAGCAGCGCGGCCAGCGCCCCCCGGATGAGGTGCTCGTCATCGGCGAGCAGCAGCCGGATGGGGCGTACGGACGTCATGAGGTGACCTCTTCGCTCAAGGGACGCGGAACGGAGGACGGGGAGGGCGACGAAGGCAGCGGAATCTCGGCCACGAGCCGGAAGAGATCACCGTCGACCGGCCCCGCCTCCAGCGTCCCGCCCACCGCCGACAGCCGCTCCCGCAGCCCGGCAAGACCGGACCCGCTGTCCTTGCGCGAACCCGGCACCCCGCCCGTCCGCACCCCGTCGTTCTCCACGGTCAGCACAACACGAGCCCCCACCACCTCCAGCGACACACAACACCGCCTCGCGTCCCCGTGCCGCAGCACATTCGTGGTCGCCTCCCGTACGACCCAGCCCAGCGCCGACTGGACCGCCGCGGGCAGCCCCGCCGCGGAACCGGTCACCGCGCACTCGACCCCGGCCGCGGTCAACACGCTCTGCGCGCCGACGAGTTCGGTGCCGAGCTCAGCCTCGCGATACCCGCGCACGACTTCCCGCACCTCCCTCTGCGACTCCTGCGCTATCCGCTGCACCTCGATCATCTGCTCCACGGCTTCGGGCCGCTCACGCCGCGCCAGCTGCACGGCGAGCTCGCTCTTCAGGGCGATCACCGCGAGGTTGCGGCCCATCACGTCGTGCAGGTCGCGTCCGAAGCGCAGCCGTTCCTCGGCGACGGCGAGGCGGGTGCGGGTCTCGCGGGCCACGTCGAGCTCGTACACGGCGTTGAGCAGCCACACCGAGAAGATGTAGGTGAGGGCGAGAAACACACCGGCGACCAGCACCGCGACAGCCGTCGCCAGCGCGGCGGCTCCGGGAGCCCCGATCGCGAACGCCACGACCCCGGCACCCGCGACGAAGCCGCCCACGAGCGCCGCCACGCGCCGCCGGTCGCGCACTCCGAGCGTCATATTGCCGACCCCGAAGGCCAGCACCACCACGGTGAACGAGCCCGCCAAGCTGTCGGTTTCCTCACCACCCGGCCCGTGCTCGAAGACGACGAGCGCGCCAATCCCGAGCAGCGCGGTGACGACACCGAGCGCCCAGAGCAGACGTACGGGCTGCTCACGGCGGCCCCGCGTCCAGTCGAGCGCCCGGGACGCGGTCACCGCGCCCAGCAGGGCGTGCCCGCACATCGGCAGGAACACCCAGAAGGCGAGCGGCACTCCCACTTCCCCGAAGGCTGGCAACCCGCCCGCGGCCACCTGCATCAACGCGAAGAAGTGGAAGGACCAGCGGGTGTACGTCTCGACCTTCGCCGGCGTGCTCTTCCTGTGCCACCAGGCCCCCGGCCCCCGCATACCCGCCCCCAACTCTCTGCCGTCCCCGTCGCTCAGCGTCGCGGCTCCCAGCGGAACCACCGCCGTACAGCAAACACCGCGAGCACGGTCCAGGCCACCGCCGTCGCGACGGTGCCCAGGGCGTCGTACGCGGAGAGGTTCCCGCTCCAGCCGCCGCGCAACAGCGTGATCGCCGGTGACAGCGGCAGCAGTTCGCAGAAGGAGGCGAGGCGGTCGGGCAGGAGCTCCAGCGGGACGGTGACGCCCGAGCCCAGCAGCGACACGAACATGAACGGCACGCTCGTCACCTGGGCGCTCTCGGTGGTCCTGCTGAAACTCGCGGTGACCGCGCCCGCCGCGGCGCACAACACGATCCCCAACAGCAGCCCCACCACGGCGAGATGAGGCGCTTCGGGCATCCCGACGTCGAGGAGCACGGTGCAGCCGATCGCCAGCAGCACGCACTGAGCCAGCCCGAGGAACACGGCCGGCATCGCCGCCCCGACGAGGATCTCCTCGTCCCGCAGTTCGCCGGTACGCAGCCGCTTGAGGACGAGCTCCTCACGGCGAGCGACGTAGGTCCCGGTCAGGGCCGTGTATACGGCGAAGAGCAGCGAGAAGCCGAAGGCTGCGGGCAGCAGCACCTCACCCGAGGTGAGCCCGGCTTCCTTCAGGTCCGCCTCGTCAAAGGCTGAACTGACGCTGACCGGCAGCACCAACGGTATGAACGCGGCCGTGAAGAGCGTGCCCTTGCTGCGCCCGAGCAGCGTCATCTCGGCCCGCGCGAGTGAGGCCAGGCGCCCCGCCCTGGTCACGGTCGTACGCCCCGCCGTCGACGTATCCGTCACAGTCCCCGTACTCATGCCACGCTCTCCTTCTCCGCAGCGGTCCCCGAATCCGTCTCCGACACCTCGCGAGCGATCCGCAGAAACGCCTCCTCCAGCGACCCCGACCGCACATCGAGCCGTCGCAGCTCGACCCCGGTCCGCTGGGCCCACACCAGGAGCCCGGTGGCGGCGCGTTGCAGCTCGTTCGTACGCAGCCGGATCACCCGCCCCTCGGTCTCATGCCCGGTGACGCCAAGTTCGGGAAGCGGCGGCAGATCACCGGGGAAGAAGCCTGCGGGCAGCTCGAAGGAGATCCGGGACGGCTGGGAGGCGGTCACCTCGGCCGGAGTCCCCGAGACCGCGATCCGCCCGGCATGCAGAATCGCGAGCCGATCGGCGAGCCCCTCCGCCTCCTCCAGATAGTGCGTGGTCAGCAGCACCGTCGTACCCGCCGCCCGCAACTCGCGCACCAACTCCCAGGTCTCCTGGCGCCCTTCGGCATCGAGCCCGGTCGTCGGCTCGTCCAGGAACAGAACCTCGGGCCGACCCAGGAGGGCGAGCGCCAGGTCCAGGCGCCGCTTCTCACCCCCGGACAACTGCTTCACCCGTACACCGGCCCGCCGCGCCAGGCCGACCAGCGCCAGCGCCTCGCCCTCCGGCCGCGCCCCGCTCGTGCAGCCCGCCCACATCCGTACGGTCTCCGAGACGGTCAACTCGGACGGAAAGCCGCCCTCCTGGAGCATGACGCCGATGCGCGGGCGCACCGCGGCGCGTTCCGTGTACGGGTCGTGGCCGAGGACCCGCACCTGTCCGCCGGCCGGCGGCGCAAGCCCCTCGAGCAGCTCGACGGTGGAGGTCTTGCCCGCACCGTTGGTACCGAGCAGCGCGAACAGCTCCCCGCGGCCGACGTCGAAGGTCACCCCCCGGACCGCCTCGAACTCTCCCCCGTATACGCGTCGCAGATCGGTGACCTCAATCACGCGCTCGTTCGTCTTCATGAGACCAGCCTCTCCGCCGCCGACCGACCGCGGCAGTGCACCCTGTCATCGCTGCACATGACAAATGTCAGAAGCCAGGAGCGGGCTCAGGAGACAAGCCCACGCGACGAGAAGGCACACGAAAAAGACCCCGGTCGCAGACGACCAGGGTCTTTCTTCTGGAGCGGACGACCAGGTTCGAACTGGCGACCTCAACCTTGGCAAGGTTGCGCTCTACCAACTGAGCTACGTCCGCATTGCCTCCGACCGGCTCTCACCGATCGGCGCTAACACCACCCTACCTGATCCAAAAGGATGCCCGGTAAGGGATGCAGAGCGGGTGACAGGAATTGCACACTGCGCCTTCCCCCTGGAAGGGGGATGTTCTACTACTGAACTACACCCGCATAACTCCGTGAGCTGGGGCCTTTCGGCCTTGCCCCTCGGCGTGCTCCAGACTCTAACTGACCAGCAGGGGTGCAGCGCAAGTCGGTTGCCTCCCAGCGCCCGCCGGCGAACCCTGGGCACGGACCGAGCCGAGCTCGCCGGCCGGAGGCCGGACCCTCACTGAGCCGACTCGAACGCCTCGTACACCTTCTTCGGGATCCGCCCCCGCGCAGGCACGTCCATCTTGTTGGACTGTGCCCAGGCGCGGACGGCTGCCGGGGCAGGGGCCACCGCCGTCTGCGTGTAGGCGTTGCCGGAGCGCGACCGCTTGCGGCCGGCCTCCACGTACGGCTCGAGCGCCTTGCGCAGCTGCTTGGCGTTGGCCTGATTGAGGTCGATCTCGTACGACTTGCCGTCCAGACCGAAGGCGATCGTTTCCGCCGCTTCCGAGCCGTCGATGTCGTCGAAGAGAGTGACTACGACACGCTGCGCCACGAATATCGGTCCCTTCATGCGGCACCTCCGCGGCGACGTGCGATGACGTGGGGAGATGCCGGCTGGTCGGCTGATTTATGGAGTGATTGTGGGGCGACTGGGCAAAGTATCGGCTATTGCCAATTCATTTGTACAGTGCTTGGCATTGCAATGTGAAGCTCGACTTAATCGGTCCGCGTGTCCCACCGCAATAGGGTTCCGGATGTTGATCCGGATCTTTCCCTGGATTTTCCGTGAAGGAAGCCTGTCGATGCAGAATCGTGATGGCCGTCACGTAGATTCCACCAATCTACTCGCGTAGAAATCTGGGCCGGGTAGTCTGAAGGAACCTGCTCAGCACCACACACCGGGAGTGCCAGTGGCACGCGTCGTAGTCGACGTCATGCTCAAGCCGGAGATCCTCGACCCCCAGGGCCAGGCGGTGCAGCGTGCACTGCCGCGCCTCGGTTTCCAGGGCATCTCCGACGTACGTCAGGGAAAGCGCTTCGAGCTCGAGGTGGACGGGCCGGTCGACGACACGGCGCTCGCCCGCATCCATGAACTCGCCGAATCCTTCCTGGCCAACACCGTGATCGAGGACTTCACCGTCAAGGTGGAGGAAGTGAAGGCGGAGGCGGGAAAGTGACCGCTCGTATTGGCGTCGTCACCTTTCCTGGCAGCCTCGACGACCGGGACACGCAGCGTGCGATCCGGCTCGCGGGTGCCGAACCCGTGGCGCTGTGGCACAAGGGCAAGGACCTCAAGCAGGTCGACGCCGTGGTGTTGTGCGGTGGTTTCTCCTACGGCGACTATCTGCGCGCCGGTGCCATCGCGCGCTTCTCGCCGGTGATGGAGACGATCATTGAGCAGGCGAAATCGGGAATGCCGGTACTGGGCATCTGCAACGGTTTCCAGATCCTCACCGAGGCCCATCTCCTCCCCGGCGGGATGCTCGGAAACGATCACCTTCACTTCATCTGCCGTGACCAGAAGCTGCGGGTGGAGAACGCGAACACGGCCTGGACCGTCGACTACGACGCGGGCCAGGAGATCAACATCCCGCTGAAGAACATGGACGGGCGGTACGTCGCCGACGAGCGCACCCTCGACATGCTGGAGGCGGAGGGCCGGGTCGCCTTCCGCTACCTCGACTTCAACCCCAATGGCAGCCTCCGCGACATCGCCGGCATCACGAACGAGGCGGGCAACGTCGTAGGCCTGATGCCGCACCCGGAGCACGCCGTGGAGCCCCTCATCGGGACCGGCCGCACCGACGGCCTCCCCTTCTTCACCTCGATCCTCAAGAAGCTGGTCAACGTATGAGCCGCACTCCTCTGGACACGGTCGAGCACGCGGCCGCGACCCCGGACGTCGAGCTGCCCTGGGCCGAACTGGGCCTGAAGAAGGACGAGTACGAGCGCGTCGTGGAGATCCTCGGCCGCCGGCCCACCGGTGCCGAGCTCGCCATGTACTCGGTCATGTGGTCCGAGCACTGCTCGTACAAGAGCAGCAAGGTCCATCTCCGTCAGTTCGGCGAGAAGGCGCCCCAGTCGGACGCCCTTCTCGTCGGCATCGGCGAGAACGCGGGCGTCGTGGACGTCGGCCAGGGTTACGCGGTCACCTTCAAGGTCGAGTCGCACAACCACCCCTCGTACGTCGAGCCCTACCAGGGCGCGGCCACGGGCGTCGGCGGCATCGTGCGCGACATCATCGCGATGGGTGCGCGGCCGGTCGCCGTCGTGGACCCGCTGCGGTTCGGTGCGGCTGATCACCCCGACACCAAGCGCGTACTGCCCGGTGTCGTCGCGGGCATCGGCGGTTACGGCAACTGCCTGGGCCTGCCCAACATCGGCGGCGAGGTCGTCTTCGACGCCTGCTACCAGGGCAATCCGCTGGTCAACGCCGGTGCCATCGGTGTCATGCGGCACGAGGACATCCACCTCGCGAAGGCGTCCGGCGCGGGCAACAAGGTCGTCCTGTACGGGGCTCGTACGGGCGGTGACGGCATCGGCGGCGCCTCGATCCTGGCCTCCGAGACCTTCGACGATGCCAAGCCGTCGAAGCGCCCGGCGGTCCAGGTCGGCGACCCCTTCCAGGAGAAGCTGCTCATCGAGTGCACCCTGGAGGCCTTCGCCGAGAAGCTGGTCGTCGGCATCCAGGATCTGGGGGCGGCGGGCCTGTCCTGCGCGACGTCCGAGCTGGCCTCCAACGGTTCCGGCGGCATGCGCGTAACCCTGGACGACGTACCGCTGCGTGACTCGACCCTCTCGCCCGAGGAAATCCTCATGAGCGAGTCGCAGGAGCGCATGTGCGCGGTCGTCGAGCCGGGGAAGGTCGACCGTTTCCTGGAGATCTGCGACAAGTGGGACGTCATCGCGACCGTCATCGGTGAGGTGACGGACGGCGACCGCCTGGAGATCTACTGGCACGGCGGCAAGATCGTCGACGTCGACCCGCGTACGGTCGCGCACGAGGGCCCGGTCTACGAGCGCCCGTACGCCCGCCCGTCCTGGCAGGACGCCCTCCAGGCGGACGACGCCAACAAGCTTCCGCGGCCGGCTGGTTCGGAAGAGCTGAAGGACCAGGTCCTGAAGCTGGTGGCCTCCCCCAACCAGGCCTCCAAGTCCTGGATCACCTCCCAGTACGACCACTTCGTGCAGGGCAACACGGTGCTGGCCCAGCCCGAGGACTCGGGCATGATCCGTATCGACGAGGCGTCCGGTCTCGGCGTCGCGATCGCCACGGACGGCAACGGGCGGTACGCGAAGCTCGACCCGTACGCGGGCGCGCAGCTGGCGCTCGCGGAGGCGTACCGCAATGTCGCCACCACCGGCGCCAAGCCGCTCGCCGTGTCCGACTGCCTGAACTTCGGCTCGCCCGAAGACCCGGCGGTGATGTGGCAGTTCGCGGAGGCCATCCGCGGACTGGCCGACGCCTGCCAGCAGTTGGGCACTCCGGTGACCGGCGGCAATGTCTCGCTCTACAACCAGACGGGCGAGACGGCCATCCACCCGACGCCGGTCGTGGCCGTCCTTGGCGTGATCGACGACGTCGCCCGCCGTACGCCGGTCGCCTTCCAGGAGGAGGGCCAGCTGCTGTACCTGCTCGGCGACACGCGTGAGGAGTTCGGTGGTTCGGCCTGGTCACAGGTGGTCCACGAGCACCTCGGTGGCCTCCCGCCCCAGGTGGACCTGGAGCGGGAGCGGCTGCTGGCCGAGATCCTGATCTCCGCCTCCCGCGACGGCATGATCGACTCCGCGCACGACCTGTCCGACGGCGGTCTGATCCAGGCGGTCGTCGAGTCGGCGCTGCTGGGCGGGAAGGGCGCGCGGCTGGTCGTACCGGACGGGCTCGACGCGTTCACCTTCCTCCTCTCGGAGTCGGCGGGGCGTGCGGTCGTCGCCGTGCCGCGCTCCGAGGAGCTCCGCTTCAACGACATGTGCGGGGCGCGGGGTCTGCCCGCCACCCGGATCGGTGTCGTGGACGGTGACTCGGTGGAGGTCCAGGGCGAGTTCACGCTCACGCTGGACGAGTTGCGCGAGGCGCATGAGGGGACGATCCCGGCGATGCTTGCCTGATATCCCGTACGCGCCTGAAGGCCCCGCCCGGACTCCACGGAGTCAGGGCGGGGCCTTCGACATGTACAGGAATCCACTTGCACGTAATTACGTAGTTCCGTAATCTCGGGGGAGTGGAGCTGGAACAACGCGTTGCCGACCTCGAACGCCGGCTGGCCGCACTGGAGACCGCGGACCGGCCCGCTCCCCGTCTCGGCGAGGGGGACTTCTGGGCCCTGGAAGGGCTGAAGGAGCAGCTCAGCGAGCTGGGAGCGGCCGATGGCGGCGTCCTGTTCACCGGTGCGGTGCGGCTGCCGACCGGGGAGCAGTACACCTGGCAGCGCGGCACGTTGACCGAGGCGCTGCTCGACGGCGACTGGACCGACACCGCCGAGACGTTCGCGGCGCTCGGCCACCCGGTGCGGCTACGGCTGCTCCGCGAGATCCTCGGCGGTCGCCGCACCGCGGCCGAACTCACCGAGCTGGACGAGGTCGGCACGACCGGCCAGATCTACCACCACCTGCGCCAACTGACCGGCGCGGGCTGGCTGCACACCACCGGGCGAGGCCGCTACGAGGTGCCGCCGGGCCGGGTGGTGCCGCTGCTGGTGGCGCTGTCCACGGCTCGCCCGTAAGAACAACGACGACCTGGGGGAACGATGTCCGTACGCAAACTCGGCATGACCGTCTTCCGCGGTCTGCAACTGACCTTCGTCGGCCTGGTGGCGGCCGACGTCCTCTTCGACCTCGGGCACCCCTGGTGGTGGAACTTCCTGCCGCTGATCCTGGCGTACGTTCTGGTTGTCTTGCTGAACCGCTGGGGCGGCGCTCCGGACAGCAGGCCTGCGGCACGCGAGCCGGTCATCGTCGCCCCACCCGTCACCGGCCGCTGGTCCGCCCTGAACAGCCCCGCCGACCGCACCCCGAGCCACGGACTCCACGCCTACGGCCAGACGTTCGCCATCGACGTCATCGCCGAGCCCGAGCCGGGCGCCCGCCCCGGCTTCCGCCCCCTGTGGCCGCTCGCCCGCCGCAGCACGGACTTCCCGGCGTACGGTGCGCCGATCCTGGCGGTCGCCGACGGCACGGTCGTACGGGCGCACGACCGACAGCGCGACCACCTGAGCCGTACGTCGCTGCCGGGGTTGCTGTACCTGATGCTCATCGAGGGCTCGGTACGCGAGCTGTTCGGTGTCAGCCGCATCCTCGGCAACCATGTCGTCCTGGACCTAGGCAACGGCACATACGCCGCGTACGCCCACCTGAAGCGCGGCTCGCTCACCGTCCGCGAGGGTGACCGGGTGCGTGCCGGAGAGCTGCTCGCCCGCTGCGGGAACTCCGGCAACTCCTCCGAGCCGCACCTCCACTTCCAGCTGATGGACGGCCCCGACCCGGACACCGCCCGCGGGATCCCCTTCCGCTGGCAGGGCATCGGCGTGCCCCGCAACGGAGAGATCTTCGAGGCACCCGCCGCCGCGGCCTCCCACGTCTAGATGAGCGGACTTGCCGATGTCGGTGCGGTACCGCGCCCCTTCAGGGGCGCGGGGCTGTATCAATATGCGGCTCCGCCGCGTGGGCGCGACCAGCCACAACGGACCCGCAGCTTCGAACCCGCATTTCCAACGGAGTGCTTACGCTGATCTCCATGCCACCGGCCAAGAAGCGCCTCCGCAGCTACGACCCCGCCAAGATCCGCGCCGCCGTCCTGACCCAGCTCGGGAACGTACGGACAGCCGTCCGAGCCCTCACCCCCGAGCAGCTCACGTATCCCACCCGCCTCGGCGACTGGACCGTACGAGAGCTGGCCACGCATATCGCCATGGCCGTCGAGAGCGTCAGCCGGACCATCGACCTGGAGCCACCGGCGAAGCCCGAACTCGCCCTGCTGGACTGGCCGTCCGCGACCATCGCCCCCGCGCTCGCCGCCGCCAACGCCGAACGCACCCGCGACTTCGCCCGGGAGCACCAGGACCTCGACGCGTTGTACGCCCGCACCGAGCAGCGGCTGTCCGAGCGGCTGGCCGTCACCCCGGGCGAGCGGCTGCTCGCCACCCGTCCCGGCTTCATGACCCTCGCCGACTACCTGGTCACCCGCACCATCGAACTCGTCGTCCACACCGACGACCTGAACGCCGCCGTGCCCGGCCTCGACATCCCGTACGACCGTCAGGCCCTCGCCGCCTGCACCCGCCTGCTCGCCGACGCGCTCGCCGTGAAGGCGCCCGGCGGCTCGACCGAGGTCCGCGTTCCGCCGTTCGCGGTCGTGCAGTGCGTCGAGGGTCCGCGGCACACCCGCGGAACCCCGCCGAACGTCGTGGAGACCGACCCGCTGACCTGGATCCGGCTCGCGACCGGGCGTACGGAATGGCGTACGGCCCTCGCCGATGCCGAGGTCAGCGCCAGCGGTGAGCGGGCCGACCTGGGCGGGCTGCTCCCCCTGATGGGCTGAGCAGCCGGGGAGGGACGAGAAGTTGAGCGAAACTGGAAGGGAACCAACCACCCCACCCGTCCCGTCACAGCGACATGCGAACGCAACGGCTTACTCTCAGCGTCCTGGCGGTCACCGGCCTGCTCGCCACCGCGGCCTGCGGCACGGAGAAGGGTGACGACGGATCCGCGTCCGTCGGCGCCGGGCAGCAGACAAAGATCACCGGCAAGCACTGGCAAGTGGACAGCGTGAACGTCGGTGGCACGACGTACGACGCCCCGGCCGACGCCCACATCGAGTTCGGCGAGGACGGCAAGGTGGGCGGCAACTACGGCTGCAACCACTTCGGGGCGACCGCCGAGATGCAGGGTGAAACGATCAAGATCGGCTCCGACACCCTGCAGACCAAGATGGCCTGCGGCGAGAAGCCGATGGAGTTCGAGTCCAAGATCGCCGAGACGCTCTCCGAGAGCACGATCACGACCAAGGTCGAGGGCGACAAGCTGACGCTCACCACGCAGGACGGGCACACGGTGAAGCTCACGGCTCAGGAACCGGCCAAGCTCCAGGGCACGAAGTGGAACGTCACCGGCAGCACCAACAAGGGCGGCACGGTCACCTCGCTGGCCGCCGAGGCCGAGGGCAAGGTCCACCTCACCTTCGACGGCAAGGGCACCGTCCACGGTCAGCTCGGCTGCAACAAGGTGTCGGCGAAGGCGACGGTCAGCGATGGACAGATCACTCTGGGGTCCCCCTCCACCACCCGCATGATGTGCTCCCCCTCACTCATGGACACCGAAAAGGCCCTCCTGAAGCTCTTCAACGGCAAGGCCACCTATGAGCTGAAGCACCGAACCCTCACTCTGACCAGCGAAAACGGCAGCGGCTTCGAAGCCGTCGCCGCCAAGTGATCCACAACGAGCCCGAATCCCCCATTCGGACCAGTGGTCGACCTCGCCTACACTCGGTGGCGTGCCACGTGGTGACGGTCGACTCAGTCATGATCTGCTCCCCGGCGAGAAAGGACCCCAGGACGCTTGCGGCGTCTTCGGAGTCTGGGCTCCCGGCGAAGAGGTCGCCAAGCTCACTTACTTCGGGCTCTACGCTCTCCAGCATCGGGGCCAGGAATCCGCGGGAATCGCGGTCAGCAACGGCTCCAAGATCCTCGTCTTCAAGGACATGGGCCTGGTCTCCCAGGTCTTCGACGAGGCCTCCCTCGGTTCGCTCCTGGGTCATATCGCGGTCGGTCACGCCCGCTACTCGACCACCGGCGCGTCCACCTGGGAGAACGCCCAGCCCACCTTCCGTGCCACGGCGCACGGCTCCATCGCGCTCGGCCACAACGGCAACCTCGTCAACACGGCCCAGCTCGCCGAGATGGTCGCCGACCTGCCCAAGCAGGAGGGCCGTACGCCGCGCGTGGCGGCCACCAACGACACCGACCTGCTCACGGCGCTCCTCGCCGCCCAGGTCGACGAATTCGGCAAGCCGCTGACCATCGAGGAGGCCTCGGCCAAGGTCCTCCCGCAGATCAAGGGCGCCTTCAGCCTCACCTTCATGGACGAGCACACGCTGTACGCGGCGCGTGACCCGCAGGGCATCCGCCCGCTGGTCCTGGGCCGCCTGGAGCGTGGCTGGGTGGTCGCCTCCGAGTCCGCCGCCCTGGACATCTGCGGCGCCAGCTTCGTACGCGAGATCGAGCCGGGCGAGTTCGTCGCCATCGACGAGAACGGTCTGCGTTCGTCGCGATTCGCGGAAGCTAAGCCCAAGGGCTGTGTCTTCGAGTACGTGTATCTGGCCCGCCCGGACACCGACATAGCCGGCCGGAATGTCTACCTCTCGCGTGTCGAGATGGGCCGCAGGCTCGCCAAGGAAGCCCCCGCCGACGCCGACCTGGTCATAGCGACCCCGGAGTCCGGCACGCCCGCCGCGATCGGTTACGCGGAAGCCTCCGGCATCCCGTTCGGCGCCGGCCTGGTGAAGAACGCGTACGTCGGCCGGACCTTCATCCAGCCCTCACAGACGATCCGCCAGCTCGGCATCCGCCTGAAGCTGAACCCCCTCAAGGAAGTCATCAAGGGCAAGCGCCTGATCGTCGTGGACGACTCGATCGTGCGCGGCAACACCCAGCGCGCGCTCGTGCGGATGCTGCGCGAGGCGGGCGCGGCCGAGGTCCACATCCGGATCTCGTCGCCTCCCGTGAAGTGGCCCTGCTTCTTCGGCATCGACTTCGCCACCCGCGCCGAGCTGATCGCCAACGGCATGACGGTCGAGGAGATCGGCAAGTCCCTGGGCGCCGACTCCCTGGCGTACATCTCCATCGACGGCATGATCGACGCGACCACCATCGCCAAGCCGAACCTCTGCCGCGCCTGCTTCGACGGCGAGTACCCGATGGACCTCCCGGACCCCGAACTGCTCGGCAAGCAGCTCCTGGAGACCGAGCTGGCCGCGGGCCCGGCGGCCACGGCCGCGGCCGACGCGATCCGTCGCCCGTAAGACACCGCAGCACACCCAGCGGTACGACACGAAAGCTCTCAAAGTCATGACTACTGAGACCTCAGGTGCCAGCTACGCGGCCGCCGGCGTCGACATCGAAGCGGGCGACCGCGCCGTGGAGCTCATGAAGGAGTGGGTGAAGAAGACGCGCCGCCCCGAGGTCCTCGGCGGTCTCGGCGGCTTCGCCGGCCTCTTCGACGCCTCCGCCCTCAAGCGCTATGAGCGCCCGCTGCTGGCCTCCGCCACGGACGGCGTCGGTACGAAGGTCGACCTCGCCCGGCAGCTCGGCGTGTACGACAGCATCGGCCACGACCTGGTCGCGATGGTCATGGACGACATCGTGGTGTGCGGCGCCGAACCGCTCTTCATGACCGACTACATCTGCGTCGGCAAGGTCCACCCCGAGCGCGTCGCCGCCATCGTGAAGGGCATCGCCGAGGGCTGCGTCCTCGCGGGCTGCGCCCTCGTCGGCGGCGAGACGGCCGAGCACCCCGGGCTCCTCGGCCCGGACGACTTCGACGTCGCGGGCGCCGGCACCGGGGTGGTCGAAGCCGACCAGCTCCTTGGCGCCGATCGCATCCGTAAGGGGGACGCGGTCATCGCCATGGCGGCCTCCGGCCTTCACTCGAACGGGTACTCACTCGTCCGCCACGTCCTCTTCGACCGCGCCGGGCTGAGCCTCGACCAGCACATCGAGGACTTCGGCCGCACTCTCGGCGAGGAGCTCCTGGAACCCACCAAGATCTACTCGCTGGACTGCCTGGCCCTGACCCGCACGACCGAGGTGCACGCCTTCTCGCACATCACGGGCGGCGGACTCGCGGCCAACCTGGCCCGCGTGATCCCTGACGGCCTGCACGCGAGCGTCGACCGCACCACCTGGACCCCGGCCCCGGTCTTCGACCTCGTCGGCACAACCGGCCAGGTCGAACGGCTGGAGCTGGAAAAGACCCTGAACATGGGCGTGGGCATGATCGCGATCGTCCCCGAGGAGTCCACGGACGTGGCACTCGCCACACTCGCCGACCGTGGGGTGGAAGCCTGGGTAGCGGGCGAGATCACGGACCGCGGCGACCAGGAGTCGGGCGCGGAGTTGACCGGGGACTACGCCGCGTAACCGTACTGCTGAAGTCCGGTAAGGGTAACCGCGCCCCTTTTAGGGGCGCGGGGAACTGCGCGACCAGCCCGCGACGACCCGCAGATCACAACGAACCCGCAGCTTCAAACCGCGAACCCAGCGGAGCGCCATGCACAAAACCCGGTCCGGTGCGTTAACCGCTCCGGACCGGGTGAAGCGCTGCTAAGACAGTCAAGCGCCGCGACGCTGCTGTTGCGACGACGGACCAGACTCATCGTCCTCGTCCTCATCGTCGTTGTAGAGATCCGCGTACTGGGCGTACGGGTCATCGTCTTCGTCATCCTCGAACGGCTCGCCATTCGGCGGCTGGTTCGAAGTCGAAGCGCCCAGCTCACTGGCCAGACGCGACAGGTCAGTCCCGCCGCTGTTGTACTTCAGCTGGCGGGCGACCTTCGTCTGCTTGGCCTTGGCCCGGCCGCGCCCCATGGCTCGACCCCCTCGGTGACGGGGCTCGACGGCCCCAGAGTCTTGACACGCGTTCATGATCTGGAACGGGCTCTCCGTGGAGAGACCGGTCCGTAGGGCTTCCACGGTACCTGAGCCCACGCCCATACGGTACGTCGCCCGCAGGACGTGCCGCCGCCCAGAACCCTCGGGGAGCCCTGTCCCCGCTGGTCAACCGCGATTTTAACCTCTTATCGGCGCGCGACCCGCCGACAAAGTGAGAGTTCTCTCCAACACCCTGTCGGCGGGTACCCCGAACCTCAGCGGCGCCGCGCCTCCGCCATCCGCTGCTCGGCGATCCGGTCGGCCGCCGCAGCCGGCGGAATCCCGTCTTCCTTCGCACGTGCGAAGATCGCCAACGTGGTGTCGTAGATCTTCGCGGCCTTCGCCTTGCACCGCTCGAAGTCGAAGCCGTGGAGCTCGTCGGCGACCTGGATGACACCGCCGGCGTTCACGACGTAGTCCGGCGCGTACAGGATCGTGCGGTCGGCGAGGTCCTTCTCGACGCCCGGGTGGGCGAGCTGGTTGTTGGCGGCGCCGCACACGATCCTCGCGGTGAGGACCGGCACGGAGTCGTCGTCGAGCGCCCCGCCCAGCGCGCAGGGGGCGTAGATGTCGAGGCCGTCGACGCGGATCAGTGCGTCGGTGTCCTTGACGGCCACCACGTCCGGGTGCCGCTCGGTGATCTGCCGTACGGCCTCCTCGCGCACGTCCGTGACGAAGACCTCGGCGCGCTCCGCCACGAGGTGTTCCACCAGGTGGCGGCCGACCTTGCCGACGCCGGCGATGCCGATACGGCGGGCCCGCAGCGACGGATCGCCCCACAGGTGCTGGGCCGAGGCCCGCATGCCCTGGTAGACGCCGTACGCGGTCAGCACGGAAGAGTCGCCGGCCCCGCCCTTCTCGGGCGAGCGGCCGGTGGTCCAGCGGCAGGTGCGCGCGACGACGTCCATGTCGGCCACGTACGTGCCGACGTCGCACGCCGTGACGTACCGTCCGCCGAGCGAGGCCACGAACCGGCCGTACGCGAGCAGCAGCTCCTCGGTCTTGATCTTCTCGGGGTCCCCGATGATCACGGCTTTGCCGCCGCCGTGGTCGAGCCCGGCCATGGCGTTCTTGTACGACATCCCGCGCGACAGGTTCAGCGCGTCGGCGACGGCCTCTTCCTCGCTCGCGTACGGGTAGAAGCGCGTGCCGCCGAGGGCGGGGCCCAAGGCGGTCGAGTGGATGGCGATGACGGCCTTGAGGCCACTGGCGCGGTCCTGGCAGAGCACGACTTGCTCATGACCTCCCTGATCCGAGTGGAACAGGGTGTGCAGGACGCCGTCGGTTACGTCGGTCACGGTGGTGACTCCTGGGTAAGTAGCGGCGGTTCTGGGGCGGGGCCCGTAAGGGTGGCGGGTTCCGTGACACGAGATTAGAGCCTCCGCGCACCCGCCATGAGCGCAGCGCCCAAGGTCACCTTCTCCCGGAGTACGGTCACGTTGTGGCATCGCACGTTGAGCAGTGTGTCCCCGCGCCCCCGCGCGGGGGTTTCGAGGGTTTTCCGTCAGGTCCGCGGGGGAGGGAGCAAGCGTGCCCAAGGTGTCCTCGGTGATCGTCCCGTACGCGTCGTATCTGCGCGTGTACGAACCGCTGGCCGCCTTCCCGGAACCGGAGCGCGGCCACTGGGCGCGGTACGCGCGCCGCCCCGACCGGCCCTCGTACCAGGACGAACTGCGTCGCTCCCTGGCCGACTTGCTGCCCACGCCACCGATCCCGGTGCCCGTGCACGAGAGCGGCGACGCCTTCGTCGCGGACGTGGACGGCGTGCTGTGCGTGTGCCCCTGGCGCACCCGGCTGCGCGGCTGGCAGGCCCTGGGCGAGCTGGCCGAGGAGCTGCCGGGACCGGTCCTGGACGCGGTGCTGCCCCCGGTCGTACGCCGCCAGGCCGCCCAGGACTACGAGCGCTGGCTGAGCCGGAACCCCGACGCCCGGCCCTGGATCCGCACCTCGACCTGGCACGTGCCGCTGAACTGGTTCGTGCTGGTCGCCGACGAGGAGCGCGAATACGACAAGGGCTCGGACGACGGCGCGCCCGTACTGCGCTACCGGACGCCCATGGTGCAGGCGCGGCGGCGGGTGGCGCGGGGACTGAAGGCGCTCAAGGACGCCATCGACGAAGGACCGCTGATCGACGGGCTTGTGGACGTGGGGCGCTGGCTGGAGGAGTTCCATCCGCGCTCGCTGGTGGAGCTGGACTACGGCGGACTGGTGCACGTCCTGCCCGCCGAGCAGCTCGACAGCGACCATTCCGCGGCGGATGTGGCCGAGGGGATCGAGGCGCTGCGTACGGGCGACGGGGTCGGGGCCGGGGAGGCGTACGGTCGTCTGGTCGAACGCTGGCGGGCGGTCCGGGATCGCCGTTCGGCGAACTGACGGGACGTAAGTCACCATCAGGACTTTGCGGGTAAGGGTGACGGACAGCACTAACGCGGACCTTGCACCAGACGCCCCTCCCCATGTCAAAATAGGACAAGGAGTCCGGTGAGGACTCCATCTGCCCATGTATGGGTGGAATCTCAGCATTGCACGCTATGGGGGGTCTCGTGACTCCTGATCGTCCCTGTGACTGATCGTCACAGTGGCGTGACTGTCCGCTATGGCATGGTCCATCGGCTTCCGTCGCTGATGAACACCTGGGAGGGCAATTCCATCGGTTTGGCCGACGCGGCTGGACAGATGGTGTAGTTGTAGTGCCGAGGACAAGCCGTTCGTCCTATAACCGACTCGACCCGCGTCCGCCATTTCGGGCAACGCGGGTCAAGGTGCAGAATTTAGAGGAATGAACCGAGAAGGTTCGGTTCTCCCGAGGAGGCCGCTCATGACCGCTCGCACCCCTGATGCCGAGCCGCTGCTGACCCCCGCTGAGGTCGCCACGATGTTCCGCGTTGACCCAAAGACGGTCACGCGGTGGGCGAAGGCAGGCAAGCTCACTTCGATCCGCACGCTCGGCGGGCATCGCCGTTACCGCGAAGCTGAGGTCCGCGCACTGCTCGCGGGCATCCCGCAGCAGCGTAGCGAGGCCTGAACAACTGCATAGCAGGGCATTTCGGCAGGTTCCCCCAACGTGCCGGACTGCTCGAACCAAAGCTCCAAGCGACGCGGGTTCTGCCCCAACAGAGCCCACGCCCGAGCCAGAACCTCAAGCAACAAGGGTGCGTCGTCGATCGCGCTGGACTCCGCCGGGTCCAGCGCGATCTTTTTTGTGTGCGGGCCCTGACGGGGTGTGAGTGATCCTGGGGTGTACGGGTGGTCTGTGAGCGGTCTGAGGGCGCTCCTGGGGTTGGTCATGGGGTGGGTTTGGGGCCGGTCCGGGGGCATTGCGGGGGAGGGGTGCAATTGCACATATTAAATTGAGCAGTTGTAGGTGAGCTGTAAGTACCGCGGGTTTGAAAACTTATGCAGTGACACCCGTCACATGCCAGGAGCCTTGTTGAGGGGGTGTTACCTGCGGTAGAGGGGGGAGCTCATGCCGTTGCGGGGCTTTCGTCCTCGGCTACGTCCTCGGGGCCGTCCGCGTCGTCCGGAGCGAGTTCCATGGCCATGGCCAGGTTCTGGAGACGGTGGCAGATCGGGCAGTGCCGGGTCAGGTGCCGGTACCCGGAGGCGGCCTGCAGATGGGCGCGCAGCAGGGCCCGCGTCTCGTGCCGGGCGAACGCGGTCATACGCCACCTCCAACGGGTTGGTTGGTCTTGGTGTTTGAGTACCGGGGGAATGTGACGGCGTCAACACTTGCCTCCGGCGGTTGGGCGGTTGGGTTCGTTGTTGGGTGCGGGTTGTGTGTGGTTGCTCGCGCCGTTCCCCGCGCCCCTGGGGTGCGTGGGTGGGTCGGGGCCGTGGGCCGGTGCGTCAGCCCGTCGCAGGTGGGGCATACGGCCCGGTGTTGGTACAAAGCGAAGATGACCTGAGACAGAACCTAAGCGACGGACATACGACGCACCGGCCCACGGCCCCTCCCGCCGGTGGGAGGCTGCGGGCACGTGGTGGCTGGCGGTTCCGGGAGCGCCCCGTCAGGGGCGCGGGGAACGGCGCGACCAGCCACGACGAACCCGCACCCGCGCACGATCTCAACACCCCACCCCCGGCAGGCGCCCCACCCCCGCCGGAGGCAGGGGGCCTGGGGGCGCAGCCCCCAGTTTCGGGAAGGGGCGGGGCTGGGGAAAGGGACCGCCTGTACGTCGAAGGGGCCCGCATCCTTGGTGGATGCGGGCCCCTTCGATATGTGCTGCGGTCCTGACGGGATTTGAACCCGCGGCCTCCACCTTGACAGGGTGGCGAGCACTCCAAACTGCTCCACAGGACCTGGTTTCGCAGGGCGATTGTCGCGTTGCGCTGCGAGAAGAGACTGTACAGGAGGGGACGCCCGAGGGTCGAACTCACCCAACGTACAGACGCCGTTACGGCACAGCCGCGTCGATCGCCTTCACGATGCGCTTGTCGGAGACGGGATACGCCGTGCCCAACGCATGGGCGAAGTAGCTGACCCGGAGCTCCTCGATCATCCAGCGGATGTCCAGGACCTGTTGGGGAACGGGACGGCCCTGCGGCATCTGCTCAAGCAGCCAGGCGTACTCGTCCTGCATCTCATGGACCTTCGCCATCCGAGTCGTGTCCCGCTGGACGTTCGTCGGCATCTGCTGGAGGCGCCGGTCCGCGGCCACCAGATAGCGCATCAGATCCGGAAGGCGACGAAGACCCGCCTCCGTGACGAAGCCCGGCTTCACGAGGGCGTCCAGCTGCGCCCGTACGTCCGTGAGGTTCGCGAGGAGCGCCGGGCTCCGTACGGACTTCAGGCGCCGCTCACAGGCCTGCCAGGCGGCAAGGACCTGCTGGACCTGGTCGACCGTACGAACCGTCGTGTCCACGATCTCGGCGCGCACCTTGTCGTACAGCTTCCGATACGACTCCTCGTCCCAGGCCGGCCCCCCGAAGTCCCCGATCAGCCTGTCGGCGGCAGCCATCGCGCAGTCGTCGAACAGTGCCTGGATCGATCCGTGCGGGTTCGCCGACAGTGCCAGCTTCTGCGGGTTGGTGAGTTTCTCCGAGGCGAACTTGGCCGGGTTCACCGGAATGCCCAGCAGGATCAGCCGCCGCGTGCCCTTCCACATCGCCTGCTGCTGCTCGGCCTCGGTGTCGAAGAGGCGTACGGAGACGGTGTCGCCGTCGTCGACCAGCGCTGGGTACGCCTTCACCGGCTGGCCGGCGCGACGCGTCTCGAAGACGCGGCTGAGGGAGCCGATGGTCCAGTCCGTGAGGCCCTTGCGTTCCAGGGATTCGCCGCCCGTGCGCTCGGCCGTGGCCGCTGCCGCCTGTGAGATCGCCTGCCGCGCCTTCGGCTTCAGGCGCAGCTTGAGCGCCTCCAGGTCCTTGTCCTCAGCCAGTTTGCGGCGCCGCTCGTCGACGATCCGGAAGGTGATGCGGAGATGGTCGGGGACCTTCGTCCAGTCGAAGTCGTCGGCGGTGAGGGGCACGCCGACCATGCGCTTCAGTTCGCGGGCCATCGTCGTCGTCAGCGGCTCCTGGAGGGGGACGGCCCGTTCCAGGAACTTCTGGGCGAAGTTGGGGGCCGGGACGTAGTTCCGGCGAATCGGCTTCGGGAGGGAGCGGATCAGCTCCGTGACGACTTCCTCGCGCAGCCCCGGGATCTGCCAGTCGAAGCCCTCGTCCGTGACCTGGTTGAGGACCTGGAGCGGGATGTGGACGGTCACGCCGTCGGCGTCGGCTCCCGGCTCGAACTGGTACGTGACACGGAACTTGAGCCGCCCCTGACGCCAGGAGTCCGGGTAGTCGTCCTTGCTGACGTCGCCTGCGCGTTCGTTGATGAGCATCGACCGCTCGAAGTCGAGCAGTTCGGGCTCCTCGCGCCGTTTGTGCTTCCACCAGGAGTCGAAGTGCGCGCCCGACACGACGTGTTCGGGCACCCGCTGGTCGTAGAAGTCGAAGAGCGTGTCGTCGTCGACCAGGATGTCCCGGCGTCGGGCGCGGTGCTCCAACTCCTCGACCTCGGTGAGGAGTTTGCGGTTGTCGGCGAAGAACTTGTGGTGCGTACGCCAGTCGCCCTCGACAAGCGCGTTGCGAATGAAAAGTTCGCGGGACGTCTCCGGATCGATCCGCCCGTAGTTGACCTTGCGCTGCGCGATGATCGGTACGCCGTACAGCGTGACCTTCTCGTACGCCATCACCGCCGCCTGGTCCTTCTCCCAGTGCGGTTCGCTGTACGTGCGCTTCAGCAGGTGTTCGGCGAGGGGCTCGACCCACTCGGGCTCGATCTTGGCGTTGACGCGCGCCCAGAGCCGGGACGTCTCGACGAGCTCGGCGGACATCACGAAACGCGGGGGCTTCTTGAAGAGGGCGGATCCCGGGAAGATCGCGAACTTGGCGTTCCGGGCGCCCAGATACTCGTTCTTCGCGCCCTCCTTCACGTCCTTCATGCCGACGTGGGACAGGAGGCCGGCGAGGAGCGAGATGTGGACCTGCTGGTCGGGTGCGTCGTCCTCGTTGAGATGGATGCCCATCTGCTTGGCGACCGTGCGGAGTTGGGAGTAGATGTCCTGCCACTCCCGGATCCGCAGGAAGTTCAGGTACTCCTGCTTGCACATCCGCCGGAAGGAAGACGAACCCCGCTCCTTCTGCTGCTCGCGGATGTACCGCCAAAGGTTGAGGAACGCGAGGAAGTCGCTGGTCTCGTCCTTGAAGCGGGCGTGCTGCTGGTCCGCCTGCGTCTGTTTGTCGGCCGGGCGTTCGCGCGGATCCTGGATGGAGAGCGCGGCGGCGAGCACCATGACCTCGCGTACGCAGCCGTTCTTGTCGGCCTCCAAAACCATCCGGGCCAGGCGGGGGTCGACGGGCAGCTGGGCCAGCTTGCGGCCGGTCTCGGTGAGGCGGTTGCGTACGTCTTTCTGCTTGGGATCCAAGGCGCCGAGCTCCTGGAGGAGTTGGACGCCGTCACGGATGTTGCGGTGGTCCGGCGGATCGATGAACGGGAACTTCTCGATGTCCCCGAGACCGGCGGCGGTCATCTGGAGGATGACGGAGGCCAGGTTCGTACGGAGGATCTCGGCGTCCGTGAACTCCGGCCGGGCGGTGAAGTCCTCTTCGCTGTAGAGGCGGATACAGATGCCGTCGCTGGTCCGTCCGCAGCGGCCCTTGCGCTGGTTGGCGCTGGCCTGCGAGATCGCCTCGATGGGGAGGCGCTGGACCTTCGTACGGTGGCTGTATCTGGAGATGCGGGCGGTGCCCGGATCGATGACGTACTTGATGCCCGGGACGGTCAGGGACGTCTCGGCGACGTTGGTCGCCAGCACGATCCTGCGGCCGGTGTGGGGCTGGAAGACGCGGTGCTGCTCGGCGTGCGAGAGGCGGGCGTAGAGGGGCAGGACCTCGGTGAACCGGTAGTTCTTCTTGGTCAGCGCGTCGGCGGTGTCCCGGATCTCCCTCTCTCCGGAGAGGAAGACGAGGATGTCGCCCTTGCCCTCGGCCTGGAGCTCCTCGACGGCGTCGCAGATCGCGGTGATCTGGTCACGGTCGACGTCCTCGCTGTCCTCTTCGAGGAGGGGGCGATAACGGACCTCGACGGGGTACGTACGGCCGCTGACCTCGACGATCGGGGCGTCCCCGAAGTGCCGGGAGAAGCGCTGGGGATCGATGGTCGCCGAGGTGATGACGACCTTCAGATCCGGCCGCTTGGGCAGCAGCTGAGCCAGATACCCCAGCAGGAAGTCGATGTTCAGCGACCGCTCGTGCGCCTCGTCGATGATGATCGTGTCGTACGCGCGCAGCTCACGGTCCGTCTGGATCTCGGCGAGCAGGATGCCGTCCGTCATGAGCTTGATGAACGTTGAGTCCTGGTTCACCTGATCGGTGAACCGGACCTTCCAGCCCACGGCTTCACCCAGCGGAGTGTCCAGCTCCTCGGCGACCCGCTCGGCGACCGTACGGGCCGCGATGCGACGGGGCTGCGTATGCCCGATCATGCCCCGGACACCGCGCCCCAGCTCGACACAGATCTTGGGAATCTGCGTCGTCTTCCCGGACCCCGTCTCACCGGCGACGATCACGACCTGGTGATCACGGATGGCCGCCGCGATCTCGTCCTTCTTCTGGCTGACAGGCAGCTGCTCGGGATACGAAACGGCCGGCACCCGCGCCTTCCGCTCCGTCATCCGCGCCTCGACCCTGGCCACCTCCGCCTCGATCTCGGCAATGACAGCGGCCCGAGCCTCGGGCTTACGAATCCGGCGCGCCCCTTCAAGCCTGCGCCCAAGCCGATGCGCATCGCGCAGAGACAGCTCGGTCAGACGGGGGGCGAGATCGCCGAGAGCAGGGGCGGGGGCAGGATGCGTAGACATACGGGGTCCAGGATCGCACCTCGGGAAAAGAGGTGGCCAATGGATTAAGGCCCCGATCCGAAGATCGGGGCCTTGGGTGGTGGCTGGGGCCGGGGTCGAACCGGCGACCTATCGCTTTTCAGGCGATCGCTCGTACCAACTGAGCTACCCAGCCGCGCAACCCTTGAGGTTGCAGCGGTCCTGACGGGATTTGAACCCGCGGCCTCCACCTTGACAGGGTGGCGAGCACTCCAAACTGCTCCACAGGACCAAGCTGTTGTGTGCGAACAGTCTCGCACACGGCGTGGCGTGCTCCCAACGGGATTTGTGACCGGGGGTTCACGCTATGGCGGCTCGATGTCGCTGGATCAGCGTATCAGACCGGGGGCCGTGGCCCGCACCTGTGACCTGCGGGGCCACGGCTTCCCAGCTCTGCGTCTGCGCGTACTCGGGCTACTCGTCGAACGTGACGATCACCTTCTCGGCGGCCCCGGGTGTCAGCGTGAGGTCGAAGGCCCGCTCGACCTCCGAGAAGGGGACGCGGTGGCTGATCAGGCGGGCGAAGCGGTCCTGGTGTTCCACGAGCTCCTGGGTGACCTCGAAGATCTCGGTGGGATAGCCCTGGGAGCCGATGATGGTCATCTCGCTGCGGAGGATCGCGCCGAAGTCGATCGGTTCGGGCTTTTTGTGTACGGCCACGGTGACCAGCTTGGCGCCCCACTTGGCCGAGGTGAGGGCGGTGTTGACGACGGCGGCGACTCCGGCGGCGTCGATGTAGATGTCGGTGTCGGGGCGGGGCTGGCCGAGGGAATTGGCGCCCTGGCCGTGCAGTTCGGTCAGGCGGGTGGTGACGTCCTCCCTGGCGGAGTCGATGACGGCGTCGGCCCCGATCGCCAGGGCCGTCTGCAGTCTCTCGGGGATGACGTCGGCGACGGTCACATGCCGGACCCCGCGCAGCTTCAGCCAGATCGCCGCACCGAGGCCGATGGGTCCGGCCCCGAACACCAGGACCTTGTCGGCCGGCCCCGCCTCGGAACGGTTGACGCAGTGGCGGGCGACCGCCATGGGTTCGTTGAGTGCGGCGATGTCGAAGGGGATGGTGTCCGGGATGACGGCCACGCCCTTGCCCAGGACGGCGTCCTCGATGAGCAGGTACTCGCTCATGCCGCCCTGCGCGCCGCCGCAGCCGATGATGCCGGAGGGTGCGCCCTGCGGGTTGACGACTACGCGGTCGCCCACCTTCAGATCGGTGACCTCGGCGCCGACTTCGACGATCTCGCCGGCCGGCTCGTGTCCGAGCGGCACCGGGATCATCTGTCCGCCCGGGCCCAGCGGCATGCCGCCCATGTGGAGGAAGGTGACGTCGGTTCCGCAGATGCCGCAGGCGCGGATGCGCAGCAACGCGTCCTTGGGGCCGGGGACGGGGCGGTCGATGTTCACCACCTCGATCGAGCCGGAGGTGCCGGTCTGTACGGACTTCATCGTGGTCATGGAGAGGCTCTCTTTTTGGAAGTACTGGATGGAAGTAACGGAAGGAACGGGGTGAGGGGGTGAGGGGCAGGGCTCGTACGAAGCTCAGTGGGGGCCCGGGTTCGTACGAGCCCTGCCGGGTCAGACGGCGGACCAGCCGTTGTCGACGGGCAGCAGGACGCCGTTGATGTTGCTGGCGGCGTCAGAGGCGAGGAAGACGATGGCGGTGGCCTGCTCCTCGGCGGCGGCGACCTTGCCGGAGAGGCCGAGCTGGATGTGGGGGCCGAGGACGGTCGGGCCGTGGGCGTCAGGGCGTACGTCGGGGCGGAGGTTGGTCGCGGTGCCGCCGGGGGCGATGGCGTTGGCCCTGATGCCGGCGTTGCGATACATCACGGCGAGCGATTTGGTCAGGCCGACGATGCCGTGCTTGGAGGCGGTGTAGGCGGCACCGGCCGCGCTGCCGCGGAGGGAGGCTTCGGAGGCGGTGAAGACGATCGCGCCGCCGTTCCCGGCGAGCATGTGCGGCAGGGCGGCCCGGGTGAGGTGGAAGGGCGCGGTGAGGTTGATCGCGATGACGCGGTCCCACTCGTCGTCGTCGGTCTCGCCGAGGGCCGACATGCGGTCCATGATCCCAGCGTTGTTCACCAGGACGTGCAGACCGCCGAAGGCCTGCACGGCCGTGTCGACGACCTCGTCGATCACCTGCTGGTCGCGGAGATCGCCGATGACCGCGCGGGCCGTGCCGCCCACCTTCTCGATCATCTCGACGGTCTGCTCGGCGCCTTCCTGGTTCACGTCCGCGACCAGGACCTTCGCGCCCTCCTCAGCGAACTTCAGGGCCGTGGCCCGGCCGATGCCGGATCCTGCTCCGGTGACGATGACGCTGCGTCCCTGAAGACCAGTGCTGCTCAAGGGGGTGCTCCTCTTTTCGGTGGGTGGACTGGGCGGGCTGGCTGGGCTTTCGGTGGGTGGGCGGATTATCGGTGTGTGCTCGGTGATCGGCCTCGGGGAGGCGGGGTTCGGGGACGCGGGAATCGGTGTCGGTGTCGGTTCGGTGTCCTCGGGCCCGGCGGCGGTGGGGGAAGTGAACCGTCCGCCGGGCCCGAGGGCTGCGCCGATCCCCGTCCCCACGGGTTCGGCGCGGTGGGGCTGCCTCCGCTCAGGGCGGCCCCGGTCTGGAGGGCTGTGGCTGTCGGTGCCGCGGGCCCCGGTCCAGTGGCTTGCTTGAGTTAGGCAAGCATATTGGATTACTTGAGTCAAGCAATTTCCGAAATCGGCTTGCTTGAGTTAGGCAATTAGATGTTAAAGTGAGGTGCATGACCCCACAACCCTCGGCAGCAGCCTCCGTCTCGCCAGACGTGATGAAGATCGAGCGCGCCCTCACCCGCGCCACGTACCTGTCCGGCAGGGCCCGGCAGCACGAGCGGCTCATGTCTCTCTCCGGACTGCCGCTGGACCGTGCCGCCGTGGCGGTCCTGCGGCAGCTCGCCGAGAGCGAGCCGCTGCGGCTCGGGGAGCTGGCGGCCCGGTTGTCGGTGGAGGCGTCGCACGTCACCCGCCAGGTGCAGCACCTGGAGAGGACCGGCTATGCGACCCGTATCCCCGACCCCGACGACCGCCGGGCCCAGCGCATCCAGCTCACGCCGACCGGCCGGGAAGCGTTCGCCCGTGTCCGTGAGGCCAGCGTCCGGGGTATGCAGGCGGCCCTGGCCGACTGGTCGCCCGAGGAGTTGGAGCAGCTCGCCTCGCTCATCGACCGGATGGTTGACGACTTCGTCGAGCGGGCCGAAGCGAAGATTGACGTTCCGCCTGGTGCCTGATGGCGGAGGCGCGGCTTGCTGCGGCGACTTGCCCGGCCTGCCATGTGCCCCGCTGTCCGTGCGGGCCCGTTGTCTCCGCCGGGCGGTCGGGGGCGATGGCTGTCCGTGCTCCTGTGTTCCTGTGCGTCCGACGCGGTGGCCCGCGCGAACGTGCCGGACCGGTGGCGCGGGTGTTCCCGCCGGTGCCTCCCACTCCCGGGGACGCGGCGGACACGCCCGGAGCGTCCGAGGCATCCGTGGCTCCGCCCGTGTGCCCGCCCTTCCGTTCACACGCCGAGCGTGAGCTCTGCACGAACTACCCGGATGGTCTGCCATGTACGGGAGCATCAGCGAGAAACCGTCGCCGACTCGTGGGGACGGGCAGCATGTCCTGGTCGTCGTCGACGATCCCGGTACCGCCGAACTCCTCACGACCACCCTGGAGTTGGCGGGCTATCAGGTCGGTACGGCGGGTACAGGGGCCGAGGCCGCGCTGCTGGTCGCGGAGTACCGGTTCGATCTGGTGGTGCTCGATGCCACGTTGCCGGATCTGGGCGGGCTCACCCGGGGGCGCCGCGTTGCCGCCCTGGACCGGCCGCCGCTGCTCTTTCTGACCGCGTGTGAGTCGCTGGACTGTCTTGTTCCCGAGCTCGGGCCGGGGGAGCAGGATTACGTCACCAAGCCCTTTCGTATCGCCGAAGTGCTGGCCAGGGCGCAGGTCTTACTCCGTGGCCGGAACCCCGTACGGCCGGGTGGCGCGCCCTGCTATCGCGATCTGGTCCTGGACGACGCCACGTGTCAGACGCGGCGCGGGGACAGGGTTTTCGATCTCACGCCCGCGGAGTACCGGTTGCTGCGGCATCTGCTGGTCAACCCGGAACGTGTGCTGTCGAAGGAGCAGATCAGCCGGCATGTGTGGGGTGAGTTTCGGGCGGGTAACGCGATCGAGCAGCTCGTCTCCCGGCTTCGGCGCAAGGTGGATCAGGAGGAACCCGCTCTCATCCATACCCGGCGGGGTTTCGGGTACTGGCTGGGGTGCTCGAGCCGTTGAGGTGCTGCTGCTGGGGTGGCGATTCGGGGCTGACGGCGCGTTCGGTGGCGTAGACGCGTGGGAGGCCGGTCAGGCGGTAGTGGTCGGGGGCGGGGGTTTCGATGAGATGGGCGGCTGCCAACTGGTCCAGCAGGCGGCGGGTTCGGGGTTCGGGGCGGGCGGCGAGCAGGGCTGCGGCTTCGGGGGAGACGGCTGCGTCGGGTAGCAGGCTGAGCAGCCGGAACAGGCGTTTTTGCTCCGGGGGGAGCTGAGCGTACGAGCGGTCGATCGAGTGGCGTACGGCGGTGTCCGGGTCGTCGTCGAGGGAGAGCTCGTCGAGGATGTGCTGCTCCGTCAGCCGGGACAGAAGGGGGCCGATCGCGCCCACGCCGATGGTGCCGGTGGTGATGCGGGCCGCGGCGATGCGCAGGGCCAGGGGCAGGTGGTCGCAGCGGCGAGCGAGTTCTGCGGCGGCGGTACGTTCGGCTCGTATCGTCTGCTCCCCCAGCAGCCGTTCGAGCAGTGCGAGGGCTTCGGGCGGGGGGAGCGGTTTGAGGGTGAGGGTGTGGGCGTCGTCGCGGGCGACGAGTCCGCGCAGGCTGTTGCGGCTGGTCACCAGGGCCAGCGAGCCGGCGCAGGGCGGCAGCAGGGGGCGGACCTGGCTTGCGCTGCTCGCGTTGTCGAGCAGCACGAGGACGCGTCGGCCGTGGAGTGCGGAGCGGTACAGGGCGGCCGCGTCGTCGGGTTGGTCCGGCACACGTTCGGCGGGCAGGCCCAGGGCGGGCAGGAAGCGGGCGAGTACCTGCTCGGTGCGCAGCGGCGGGGCCTGGGCGGCGCCACGCAGATCGACATGAAGCTGACCGTCGGGAAACCGGGACCGTATCCGATGCGCCCAGTGCACGGCGAGCGCACTCTTGCCCACGCCGCCGGTGCCGACGAGGGCGAGTACGCGCTGACCGGAGTCGAGCGCGGCGTCCAGACGGGCCAGGGGGGTGGTGCGGCCGGTGAACGTGCGGATGGCTGGGGGGAGTTGGGCTGGTGTGGGTGGGGTG